>JAKLQL010000285.1 GCA_022013395.1 Acetobacterium sp. | reverse complement strand
TGATTTCGAGTGGCAGAGAATGTACAAGATATTAAACGTCGGATAAAAAGTGTAAACAGCACCAAGCAAATCACTCATGCCATGGAAATGGTAGCATCGGCAAAGCTCAGAAAAAGTCGTGAGCTTGCTGAAAATCGATATCCTTATTTTGAGTCGATGATACACAGTATGGGTCGCATTGTTGAACGAACGGGAAAATCGCGAAATGTTTTTATGAACCAGCGTGAAGTTAAAAAAACCGCCTATATTGTCATTACCGGTGACAAAGGTTTGGCTGGTGGTTACAATGTAAATGTGGCCAAAAAAGTCGAAGAACATATCAAAGATAAGAATAACGCAGTAATATTTGCTGTGGGAGCCCGCGGTCGCGATCATTTTAGAAATCGCGACTATAAAATTCAAGAAGAGTTCCTTGGTATTTCAGAGCATCCGGATTTTTTCAAGGCGAGACAGATTGCGGCACTAGTGATGGCGGGATTTAAAAATGAGGAATTTGATGAAGTGTACCTGGTTTATACCAGATTCTTGTCAACTATTTCTCAGCATCCATATATGATGCAGTTGTTGCCGTTGGAAGCAGAAGATCTTAAACCGATAAAAAAAGAAAAAATTGTCGAAGTAGCTGAAACAAAAAAAGATTTAACCGGAATGCTCTACGAGCCTGATCCTGAAACGCTGTTGGATTATCTCATTCCGAATTATGTTGCGAACACCTTGTATGGCGCAATGATTGAAAGTGCCGCCAGTGAACAAGGCGCTCGTCGTACCGCTATGGAATCGGCAACAACAAATGCCAATGATATGATTGATGCCTTAACCCTAAAATTCAACCGGGTGCGTCAGGCGGCAATTACCCAGGAAATTTCAGAAATTGTCAGCGGTGCCGAGGCACTAAACTAAAGCATCTAAAAATTGTTGGCTGAAAAAGTTGACATCATGTTATAAGTATAAATAATGAGTGTAAATTATTTTGCACAAGGAGGTTATAGGGAATGACCCAAAATATTGGAAAGGTTGTTCAGGTTATTGGACCAGTCGTCGATGTTAAATTTCAAAAAGACGAACTGCCAAAATTGAACAACGCAGTTAATATAGAACTCAGTGGACATATCTTGGTTGTTGAGGTAGCTCAGCAGCTTGGGGATGATATTGTCAGATGTATTGCCATGGATTCAACGGATGGTCTCGTTAGAGGTCAAAAAGCAGTGGATACCGGAGCATCGATTCAGGTGCCTGTAGGGAAAGAAACCTTAGGGAGAATGTTTAACGTTTTGGGTGAACCGATTGATGGAAAACCTTTTGATACGACCGGTGTAGTTATGCACCCAATCCATCGTCATCCACCAAGTTTTGAAGAACAACAAACTCAACCAGAAATGTTTGAAACAGGAATTAAAGTTGTTGATTTAATCTGTCCTTACGTTCGAGGTGGTAAAATTGGGCTTTTTGGTGGTGCTGGTGTTGGTAAAACCGTACTAATTCAGGAATTAATTAATAATATTGCAACCCAGCACGGTGGCTTATCCGTTTTTGCCGGGGTTGGCGAACGTACCCGAGAAGGAAATGACCTTTACTACGAAATGGTGGAATCTGGGGTTATTAACAAAACTGCACTATGCTTCGGCCAAATGAATGAGCCACCAGGAGCCAGAATGCGTATTGCCCTATCAGGATTAACCATGGCTGAGTATTTTCGTGATGTAGAAGGTCAGGATGTACTTCTTTTCATCGATAATATTTTCCGGTTTACCCAAGCGGGTTCAGAAGTTTCGGCACTACTCGGCCGGATGCCAAGTGCGGTTGGTTATCAACCAACACTAGCCACTGAAATGGGTGCGCTGCAGGAACGTATAACATCAACAAGTAAGGGATCAATCACATCCGTTCAGGCTGTTTATGTACCTGCCGATGACTTAACTGACCCTGCTCCAGCAACTACATTTGCGCATTTGGATGCAACAACGGTTCTAAATCGTGCGATCACCGAAAAAGGTATCTATCCTGCGGTAGATCCACTGGATTCGACTTCTCGTATTCTTGATCCCAAAATTGTTGGTAAAGAACATTATGAAACAGCTCGAGAAGTACAGGAAATCTTACAACGATACAAAGAATTACAGGATATCATCGCCATTCTTGGTATGGATGAATTATCTGATGCCGATAAAATCGTTGTTGGTCGTGCCCGAAAAATTGAACGATTCCTGTCTCAGCCTTTCAACGTAGCTGAACAATTTACTGGTACTCCAGGGATCTATGTACCCATTGGAGAAACCATTAAAGGCTTCCGAGAAATCCTAGAAGGAAAACATGATGATTTACCAGAAATAGCCTTCTTATTGGTGGGAACCATTGAAGACGCCGTTGCTAAAGCAAAAAAATTAAAAGGTTAGTCGAGGTGAGTTTTAATGGCTGAAACTTTCAGATTAAAAATCATAGCGCCCACCGGAGTTTTTTATGATGGTGATATCGAACGGATTGTTGTCAGAGGAACCGAAGGTGAATTTGCAATACTTCCAGGACACACCCCATTAACGACGACACTTGCATGCAGCACATTTCAAATTATTTTTGGGGATAAAAGTAAAAAATATGGAACCCTTTTGGGGGGATTTGCAACGATTAATCCCGAAGAAACGATTATTCTAACCGATGCAGCTGAATGGCCGGAAGATATTGATCTTGAACGGGCTAAGGAAGCAAAGGATAGAGCTCTGCAACGACTTAAAGACAGTAAATATGATGCAGCGCGAGCTCAAATTGCTTTACAAAGAGCAATTATCCGAATCAATACCAAAGAACATCATTAATAAGCATTATTTTAAAAGCCGAGATTCCCATGGAATCTCGGCTTTTGTTTATATTTATTGGGAGCAAGTGTTTAAAAGGTTGGGGTTCTGTGCTATAATTTGTAATGAAATCATTATATTAATGCGAAAGTGAACTCTTAAGAATAAGCATTACACGGATTATTTTCGAAAGATCAACTTTGACAGAGTGGTAAAAATTATTAGGGCTAACGGAGGTTAAACAATGAATATTTGTATTATTGGATTGGGCATTTTAGGGATCACCTATGGTTCAATTTTGTCCGATTCTGACGTGAATGTCATTTGCGTTGATATGGATGAAGAAACAATCAATATGCTCAACGAAGGTGAATTGCCGATTTACGAACCGGGACTCAAGTCACTCGTTGCCGCTTCGGCAGCATCTGGACGACTGTATTTCAGCTCAAATATTCAAAATGCTGTAAAGAAGAGCGAAATAATTTTTATTACCTGCGAAGTCCCCACTGATGACAGTGATTTTCCTGATTTACGGTTTATGAAACCCATTGCTCAAAGTATCGGCAATCATATTGAAAATGAAGTGACTGTGGTCATCAAATCAACGGTGCCGCCGGGAACCTGTCAGGTGATTAAACAAACCATTCAAAAAGCCCTTGATGAGCGGGAGGTTGAAATACCTTTTGATGTCGTAAGCAATCCGGATTTTGCCCGCAAAGGTTCCATGATCAAAGATTGTCTGGTGCCAGAACGGGTTGTCATTGGGTCAGATTCAAAACCGGCAATTGAGCGATTGAAAAGTCTTTATGACAGTCTTCATGTCCAGGAAGAAAACTATATCATCACGGATCCCCAAAGTGCAGAGATGATAAAATATGGGGTAAATGCTTTTTTAGCCATTAAACTTTCGTTTATCAATGAGATGGCCTTACTTTGTGAAAATGCCAACGCAAACATTCTCGATGTTGCCAACGGCATTGGTCGTGACCACCGGATCGGTCCCGATTATTTGGATGCCGGACCTGGTTACGGGGGCAGTGATTTGCCCAAAGATTCAAAAGCCCTGCGGGAAATTGCCAAAGCCTATGGCGAAGAATTTATGGTGCTAAGTGGTGCCATCAATGCGAATGAAAAACAAAAGAATAAAATGGTCGAGAAAATTAAGCGCACCATGGGAAATATCGAGGGCAAAACCATCGGTATTTTAGGGCTGTCATATAAGCCGGAAACCACCGATATGCGGGAAGCGCCGTCCATTAATATAATTAAAGGCCTGGTCGAGGCGGGTGCTACGGTACGAATCTATTGTCCCGAAGGTACCCAGGAAGCCAAATGGCGCTTACATAATGAAAAAGATGAAATTACCTATTGCGAAGATACCTATGATGCCGCTCTGGGAGCCGATGCGATTGTTCTGATTACCAGTTGGCGACAATTTAAAGGCATGGATCATGAAAAGGTAAGAAGCCTGATGAATGACCGATATTTCTTTGATTTCAGAAATTTATTTGGGGAAAACCCACCAAAAGGATTTATTTATTCTGGTCTAGGGATTCCTGAAAGAGAGATAAAATAACATGAAAAAAATTCGAAAAGCAGTGATTCCAGCTGCCGGGTTGGGGACCCGATTTTTACCCATTACCAAATCAATTCCTAAAGAAATGTTGTCAATTGTGGACAAACCAACGATCCAATACATTATCGAAGAAATCGTTGCGTCGGGAATTGAAGAGATCCTGATCATCAATGGCCGCAATAAAGAAAGTAT
Organism: Acetobacterium sp.; assembly: GCA_022013395.1. GTDB lineage: Bacteria > Bacillota > Clostridia > Eubacteriales > Eubacteriaceae > Acetobacterium. Next base: position 799 of record JAKLQL010000285.1, on the reverse strand, counting down.
CCTCAACCACTTTGACAAAGTGCCTGAACTTGAAGCTCTCTTAAGAGCCGGCGGCAAAGATGAGGCGCTAGCGGAAGTGGAGGCCATCACCAACATGGCAAAAGTTTTTTCTGTCCGGCAAAAAGAAGCCAAGGGGTTAGGCCATGCGGTGCTTTGTGCCAAAGAATTTGTGGGTGATGAACCCTTTGCGGTAGTGCTGGGCGACGACATTGTTTACAATGATGAAAACCCTGCCCTAAAACAAATGGTTGAGATTTATGAAGCATATGGTGCCTCAGTTATTGGCGTTCAGCAGGTTGCTTCCGATCAGGTTGATAAATATGGTATTATTTCGGGCGAGTCCGTTGGCGAGCGAGTGCTCAAGGTCAATGATCTGGTGGAAAAACCCGCCATTGGAACGGCGCCCTCTAATATGGCAATCTTAGGACGCTACATTATTACGCCGGGGATTTTTGATATTCTCGAACATACCGGTAAAGGTGCCGGTGGCGAAATTCAGCTTACTGATGGATTAAAAACATTAGCCACCATCGAAGATATGTTTGCCTATGATTTTATCGGTAAGCGTTATGATGTGGGGGATAAGCTTGGTTTTCTCCAGGCAACAGTTGAATATGGTTTGCGAGATGACAAATTGGGAGCCGACTTTAAAAAGTATTTGGAGAGCCTATTCAAATAAGTTGCGAAGTAGATAAGCTGATTTGGTGAGACGAAGGTACTGTGATCACCAGTTAACTTCCGAAGAAAGGAAACACGATGGACTATAAAAAAGCATATCATCACTGGCTGGATCAGCCGG
>JAKLQL010000284.1 GCA_022013395.1 Acetobacterium sp. | reverse complement strand
TTTGGATTTTCTTTTTTTCAATCAAATTGTTGATTGTTTTTTATCGACTTATCCACATATACACACCTAAAAGTTGATAATTAAAATCCCTTTAGCTGATCCCCATAAACAGGCGGTTTAAACTTTTTCCTTTAAAATCACAAGTATTATTACCTGTTGATAAAATATTTTTTTTGAATTTATTGCCTTTTTTCGATTTTCCCTTTAATGTAAACACAATCTTTGCTATAATGTGTAATTGTAGAGGACTATTTCTAATTTATTGTAATGATTCGACCGCCTCTAAAAGCTCCTTTATCATCCACGATTAGGATGATAAAGTCAATAACCAAAAAATATTGCAATGAAATTATTTGCGAAAGCGATGGATACCTATGAATAATGACAAAATCCAGCCGAGTAAATTGGATATTATTCTCGAAAAAAAACAGCATCTGGATGCCACCATCCAAGAATGTGAAATACGAATTGATAAAAAGCTGGCTTCATTAATTGATGATGGCTTCATTTCCAAAGAAATGAACCCGGAGCTTTTTGAAACAACCATTCAAGATTCTTATCAACCCAGTGAACATTTTCTTTCTGGGGTGGATATCTCTGATGATGATGCTTTAGATCAAGCGGTTCTCAATTCGCGTCCTTTTGAAAACCGGACAAATCGGCTGGCATTTGACGGTGATCTGCTTACCAACCAACCATCGCATCTTAATGAAATGGTTGGTTCCAATATACCCATCGGTGATGACGAGGACGATGATGAACTGCCCACCTTATCAAAAATACTGGGTCGGACCACTCCATATACCTACGAATCTGAGGGAACATCGGCAATCCCTAATCCAATTATTGAAACCAAGTCGACCTTTCCCAATGATGTGGGAGCATTCCTGAATTCCGGTTTTTCCGCGCCGGACGAAAATCAGAGTGCAGCAATTGTGACCGAATCTGAAAAAAACGAGCAACGACAATATGAAAAGTCAGCGATTGTTCCTGATCGCCTGACAAATGAAAAGCAAATGACTCCTGGTAAGGAAAAACCACCAAAAGCCAAAGAAAAAGTGCCCAAACAAAAGCAAGCAAGTCCAAAGAAAAGGGAAAATAAAACACCCATTAAAAAGCCCAGCTTTACCGATATGGTTCCGCCGCTTGTTTTTTTCTTTATCGGACTGATGGCCTTCGGCGCTTTTCTGATTTTTACGGCTTCGGAATTTAATTTTATCGATTACTGTGTGGTATTTATTTTATTCACCTGCCTGATCTTTACCATTGCCACACCCTACGGTGCCAGCATCTTTTTTATGATCCTGCTCCTTGGCAGTTATGTGATTTTGTCACTTATTTCTGTTTTTTACCTGGAAGTGCCCTTCGAATTTTACCAGATCGGCTGGCTGTTTGTCATCCCGATGATTTTATGGAGCAGTGCTCTGTTAATTAAAAAAGTGCGCGAGCTTTTCCACTTTAAAAAGAATTTGGAGCAGCAAATCGCTTCCTATGATAATCTGGAAGAAAGTCCTGGGCTGACCATTGAAAAAGCCTACTATAAAGATTTAAAATATGCAATGGATCGTGCTTCCCGAGGCGAAACCATTTTAACCCTGGAAATGATTACCGTTTGCCATTTGGATGAGCTTAAATCCATGAACGGCTCCCGACTTTGGGATGAGATTCTTTATAAAACTTTAAAGATTATTAAACATCATTGTTACAGTACCCACCTTATTTATATTCTGGATGGCAGTGTTTTCAGCATTCTGATGGAAAACACCTCCGTTAAAAATCAATTGCTGATTAATCAGGAAATCACGGATGCCTTCAATGCTCTCATTTTGGACTATGAGACCGTCGAAGCTGATGTGAAGTTAAATATCGCTTCAATCCCTTACACCCGGGATATCACTAATCCTTTTGATTATCGGGCCTTAGTCTTAAGACACCTAAAAAAATAAGCAGTAACCGCGTTGGGGTTACTGCTTATTTTATTTCTCAACTCATTCTATTTCGCGCTCACCTTATTTCAAGTCGATTAAATACAAAAGGATGTGCCGCAGCACATCCTTTTGTATCATAGTTTAATTCATTTTAGTAAACAATATAAGCTTCCAGATTCTGTCGGCCAAACTGGATACACTCTTGATAGGTATTCATATAGATATCAACAATTCCCTCAGTTACGGCACCGCCACGATCTTCAACCGTATAGGTGGTTCCCATTGCCGGGATATAAATCTTAGTCCCAAATGGCAGGCCACTCCATGATGCTACTGTATGATTAGCCGTTGGCATTACTCCAGATGCGGTTGCATTTCCCGTTGCCGTATAGGCCGTACACTGAATAGTCATTTTTACTGCACCTTCTGGGATGGTATTGGTTGCAGTTGTCTGGGTCTGAACCGCTGGGGCTTGTACCACTGGTGTTTCAACCACCGGTGTTTGCACCACTGCTGGGGTTTGTACCACCGCTGGAGTCTCTACCACTGGGGCTGGTGTAACAACAACTGCTTTGGTTCCCACTTCAACGATTTCCGGAACCGGTGTTGTCACAATCTCGTCATAAATAATCTCACGTTTGACTTCTACACCATTTTCATAGAGCACCCGTTCAACCTGACTGGATTCTCCATTAACACCAACCTGCACGACTTTGGTCTTTCCAACTTCCATTTCAAGGTTATCTTTGTTTTGAGTTGTATAGGTAATTACCTGTCGGGTTGGAAGTTCCGCAACCTGAACCCGGATGACTTTAATTTCATTGACATCTTCTAGTGGTGTCGACTTACCTGGCTCCACCCGGTCGAGGTCTTTTAGTTCAACGTTATACTCTTTTAGCAAATCGCCCACTGTTTCAGCTTCGGTCTGATACACGATGGTTTTACCATCAAAAGACAGTTCGCCAGTGGCTTTGCTTTTTACTTCAATGTTATCGACGGTAAATAATACCGAGTTGGTGTCCACATTGACGGAATAGTCATCCCCCAGTTCAATGCCATTATCTTCCAGGACCTGGCCAACATT
>JAKLQL010000283.1 GCA_022013395.1 Acetobacterium sp. | reverse complement strand
TGGATGCCAAAATGCTGATCCTCGATGAGGCCACTTCCAACGTCGACACCCGCACCGAGAAAAAGATTCAGGAAGCCATGCGTCATTTGATGAAAGACAAAACCTGCTTCGTTATCGCCCACCGGCTGTCAACGATTCAGAATGCCGATCTGATTCTGGTGGTCGATCGGGGCGACGTGGTGGAACAGGGCACTCACGAAGAACTGATGGCGCAGGGCGGTATGTATTGGCAGCTGTATCAGGCCCAGTTTGAATAAGTATAAAAAACGTGATCGCCATTGAAAATGAATTGAAAGTCAGGATTAAAATGATATAATAATATCCGAAGATAAAAACACAGTTCTGGTTGGTAGTCCAGACGCGGTTGATGCCGTCAGTAACCTGCCTCCTAAGGTTGTCCGTTCTTTGTCACATTTCTAGGAGGAATTGAATATGGATAAAGTAACAGCTAAATTGACGGTTTTTTTTGACGACCCCTTTTGGGTGGGTGTGTTTGAAAGCTCAGACGGCGATCAGTTGAAAGTCGCCAAGGTGACCTTTGGCTCTGAACCAAAAGATGGGGAAATCTATGATTGGTTGCTTAAAAATTACAACCGGCTCCAATTCAGTCAGCCGGTTGCGGATGAAAAAATTCCCGAAAAGCGGATTAATCCCAAACGGATGCAACGGGATATTCATCGACAAGTGACCGAGAAAAGCATTGGCACCAAGGCTCAACAGGCCCTGAAGGACGAACAGGAAAACAAAAAGATCACTCGGAAAGCGTTTAATAAAGAGAAAACAGAAGCAGAAAAGCAACAACAATTTGACCTAAGACAGGAAAAGAAAAAACAGAAACATCGCGGACATTAAAACGGTTTATTAAATAATTTAAGAAAAGTCATCGTTTGGTGATCAGGTTACAGTTTATTACTTCAGAATGGGTATAATTAAGATAACAAATAAAATAACCATTAAGGAGATAATAAAATGAGCGCAGTAACAATTACAAAAGATAACTTTCAACAGGAAGTGATCAATTCAGATAAACCGGTATTGTTGGATTTTTGGGCACCTTGGTGTGGGCCATGTAAAATGGTATCTCCGATCATCGATGAAATTTCAGATGAGGTGTTCACATTAAAGGTTGGAAAAATTAACGTGGATGAACAGCAGGAACTGGCCGCTGAATTCAAAGTCATGAGCATTCCAACTCTGGCAGTAGTCAAAGGCGGCGTTGTCGTGAAAAAAGCAGTGGGTGCAAAATCCAAGGCAGATATTTTAGATTTAGTGGCTGAATAGTCAAAAAAAGAGCAACGGAGAAATTCGTTGCTCTTTAAATTTTTTGGTCGGCTTTTGTTATTAAATTTTTTTCAGTCTAAATAATTTCTTTCAATTGCACCTTATCAATGACTTCGATTTTACCCCGGGAAAGATGAACATAACCTTCGTTTTCGAAATACTTCAGCATCCGGGAAACCACTTCCCGGGCCGAACCCACATATTTGGCAATTTGTTCATGGGTCATGACAATGGTATTCGAGCCGGTTCGGGCAACCTCATCCAGCAGGAAGATGGTCAGACGCTTGTCGAAACTCATAAAAAGAATCTGCTGCATCGCCCACATCACATCAGAAAAACGATCGATCATGGATTTATAAGAAAAATTCTCGGCATGAATATTTTCGTTGCAGATTTGCTGAAAAACAGAGGAATTGATCAGGATCACTTCGCTGTCTTTTTCGGCATCGATATGCACATCAAAGGTAATGTTATCTAAGATGCAGGAAGCGGATAAGATACAGATTTCATCAGACCCCAGCCGGTAAAGGGTGATATCCCGACCATCTTCTGATAAGATATAGGTGCGCAGCTCGCCGCTTTTTATTAACAGCACACCCACACAGTCATTGTCGCCCCGATGAATGTTCTCACCGCGTTTATATTTAACCGGCACGGCATTTTCCAATAGCATGTTTTTTTGATTTGAATTCAAATGATCCCAAAAAGTAAGGATCGTTTGGATAAAGGTAAGATCAGATTCTTTTAACATTTTTATACCTCATCTCATAGTTTAGATAACAGTATAGCATAATTATTTTGATTCTACTTTAAAAATCAGGGTATAAAGTGGTACTATAAAGTATCAATATAAGGAGATTTCTGATGAATAGAGATATAAAAAAAGATCTGGAATTAAGAAGACTGGAAGCCAAAGATCTAACCCAGTTTAATGATATCTTGAGATATGCTTTTCAGGTGACTGATGAGCAGCTTCTAAAAGTGGGCTGGAAGCATGATGAGATCAAGCGGTCAAAATTTCCGATTCTGGAAAAAGCCGAGGTCATCGGCTGGTTTGAAGATGAGCGGCTGGCCGCTCAAATTGCCGTTTATCCGCTGCAGGTCAATATCAGCGGCAGTATTTATGAAATGGGCTACATTACCGGGGTGGCCACCTATCCGGAGTATATGGGGTTGGGTCTAATGTCGGGCCTAATGAAAAAAAGTCTGGAAACCATGTACAGTCGCAACCAGTGTATTTCGTTTTTATTTCCCTATTCCCATCCGCTCTATCGACACAAGGGCTGGGAGGTTGTCTCCGATAAGATGACTTTTCATATTCGCGATAATCAATTGCCCCGGGACATTGATGTGCCGGGACGGGTCAAACGGGTGCCGGAAAACAGTCCCGATCTCATCGCCCTTCATGACGTCTTTGCCCGGGAAACTCACGGCTGTTTGATTCGCAATGAACTGGTCTGGGAAGAATACTGGCGTTGGGATGTGGAAGATGTCACGGCAGCCATTTATTACGGTGAAAAGGATAATCCTTTAGGCTATCTGGTCTATCTAATTGAGAATGATGTCTTTCACGTCAAAGAAATGGTCTATCTGAATCAGGAAGCCCGAAAGGGTCTCTGGGGCTATATTGCCGCTCATGAATCGATGATCAATGAGGTGGTCGGCAATAATTATAATAACCACACCATCTCCTTTTTATTCGGAGACAGCGATATGAAAGAAACCATTCGTCCCTATATTATGGCCCGAATTGTTAATTTTAAGGGCTTTTTCAAACAGTATCATTTTGAGAATACCGATATTGATGAAGCCATCACCTTTGAAATCATCGATACGGTGCTGGAATGGAATAATCGCAGCTTCACCATAAAGTTCAGCAAAGGACAGGCTCCGGTTTTAGTTGATCAGCCAGCTACCAATAAAGTTAAATTAGAAATCGGTATTTTGACAGCCATGTTGCTGGGTTACAAAAGGCCAACCTATTTAAAACAAATTGAACGGATTGAGGCTGATAAAAAGACGGTTTCGATTCTGGAAAGTATTATCCCCAATGTGAAAATATATTTTTCGGATTATATTTAAAAAACAGAAAAACGATTGACAATTTTGCCAATCGTTTTTTAATTGTTGCTAATGCTTAATCAATTCAATACCGGCAAGCAGAGTGACTTCATCAATGGCTCCCTGATACCCTTTGACAATTTTTCCGTTGGGGTTAATAAACAGGGTTGTGGGGATGGATGATATGCCATAGGCGGTGGCGGCTTCAAATTTGGTATCAAAATAGACCGGGAATTCAAAACCCTGATCGGTGACATACTGAAGTCCCTTTGCTTGGGTCTCACGCTGACCATCGACCTGATCGACTATCAAAAAGATGACGTCGTTCTTTTGATCCTGATAGACAGCGTTGAAGTGGGGCATTTCACTTTTACAGGGCGGACACCAGGAAGCCCAGAAATTGAGAACTACTGGTTTACCAGCAAAATCGGACAGCTTGACCGGATTTCCGGCTTCATCAAAGACGGTGAAATCTGGAGCAGATTGAAGCTCCTCGGTTTGGGTTGAATCGGTACTGCTATTCGATGCGCTTTCTGGTTTAACAATCGCAGACAAGGATGTATAGCCCCAATAGACGATCCCCAGAAAGATGCCAAAAGCGACGATGCCAATCATTGTTTTTGTTTTATTTGTCATGACAGACTCCTTAAAAAGTTAAAAGTGACAGAAAATATCCCAACAAACCAGTGGCCATCATCATTCCAATCAGTACCAGCAGTCCGCCGGAAACCCGATTGATAATTTGGTAATGGCGTTTAATAAAATCGAAGGTCGATTTCATCCGGTCAATCAACACAGCTGAGACCACAAAGGGAATCCCCAGGCCGATGGAAAAGGACAACAGCATCAGCACGCCCTTTAGCGTATCCCCGCTGGATGCTGCCATCATCAGGGCTGAGCCTAAAAATGCGCCCACACAAGGGGTCCAGCCGATTGAAAAGACAATTCCGAAAAGCAACGCAGAAAAAAAGCCCGCCCGGGAATGATCCAGGCTGATCTGATGGTTGGTATTCAAAAAAAAGATCTGCAGCACGCCCATAAAATTCAAGCCAAAAAGGATGATAATGATACCACCGATGATGTTGACAATGGTGGAATACTCAATCAATAAGCGTCCCAGACTGCCGGCAAAGGCACCCAGTAAAACAAAGATTAGGGTGAAACCTAAAACAAAGCCTAAAGCATTAATAACTGCGGTATATTTAGTGTCTTCATGGGTTTGTCCCGCAAAATAGGATATGTAAATCGGCAGCATGGGTAACAGACAGGGCGAAATAAAGGTGATAATTCCTTCAAGAAATGCGATAAAATAATCCATACGACCTCCATAAAAAATTTGATCAGTGTACAAAGATCCAGAACATAACTTAAAAACAAATTATATCAGGAACGCGATCTTTAATCCGTGATTAAATCACATTAGCAATAATGATGAAATTTTGATCAAGTAATGTCAAAATGGATCGCCTTGATTGATAGCGTCGAAAAATCAGCATAAAAAAAACAGCAGATC
>JAKLQL010000282.1 GCA_022013395.1 Acetobacterium sp. | reverse complement strand
TGTTTGTCACACGTTACGGGTGGACTTCTTTATATGTCAAGGCAACGTCTTTATGACAGCTGAAGCAACACTCAATGCAATCAGTTAATAGGACAGGCTAAGTGACTAGCTCCGCCAAAGCGTACTTATCCATTCGGATTATCATATCTACTTGAAATAGTGTTTCATCATGTTATTTGCTGCGATTCGTTCTTTTGAAAAATATTCAATATGATATTTAATGATTGGGATCTTCAGCAGTTCAAGCCACCCATTATAAATACCATCGATAAAGGCCTGGCGCCATTCTGGCATTCGTTCAATCAGTACACAGCCATGAATCTGCTCTTTTTCAATCACAAGTGAGAATTCACCATTTTCGAGATGGGGTTCAAATGGGTAGGTCCGGCATTGAATGGGGCGATGGTCTCTCAGGCACCCTTCTGCCAGATGGCAATAGATATAATAATATTTCTTGATTTTAGGGGGCATATTATACTGCTGATGACTGTGCAGATCGTAATCGGTAACGACCTCACATTGCATATATTCATATTCAAGGGGTAATAAATACATGCCCAATCGCTTACCGTCGGCGTCGTTACGGCGGCAACAATGATAGCCACATAATTCACCACAATTACCCGCTATGATCGCTTCATCCATCAAATGATATGCTTCTTCAAAAATTGCTTGATAGTCCGTTCTCATTGCTTTTGTATTTTTATCTGTCACCGCTGCTTCCCCTTCTTAATCCATAAAATTTTTCTTCACATGTTTCTACTTAGATCCTTGCCACGGCGTATTTACCGATTTCGTGGTCAAGCAGCTTCATAATCGTCAACTCGTCCATCGCGTCAGTCAGCGCATTATGCAACTCGCAATATTCCAACTCCGCACTTAACATCCGGTAGATGCGCTCCACACCGTAGCCGCGCTTCAGTCTGCCAGTGCCGTAGCATTCGGCACCATTCGGGATGCAGGGATTGTGCTGTCGATAGGCCGCAACCTTCATAATATCATACCAGGACAAATGTCGTAATTCTGGCAGATGCCGGCAGTCAAACGCGGCGTTGTAAGCAAACATCGCCGTGGCTCCATGATCTGAAAGAAAATGCTGTAATGCGGCCATTACCTTTTCCCGTGAACACTCAAGGTCCGGCTTGATGCCTTTGGCATATAGGGCGTGTGTATACATCCCGCCGTGATCTTTAAAGGGCGTGAGGATGTAATAGCGTTTGTCAATCAACTCAAAGGTCACCGAGTCGGCGATGACAATCCCAATGGACATCACTGCATCATTCCAGGTGGTTTCTGTGTCAATTACAGCGAATTTGCTCATCATTTTCTCCTTTTTCTATTAGGTACTGAGTCTTACCTCACATTGGTCATCGTCATTATCACTTACTACAACCAGTCCGTTTGATTTTAGACCAACCGTATGTCGGCATCCTGCCGCTATTTGGGGGAATTGTGATTCGTTTGATAGCACTATTATTTTTCATTATAAACACTGTTTTAACATTATTTCACAATCATTAACCTCAAAATTCTGGCTAGTCTAATTTTTTTCACTCAAATTTAGGGACGTACTTGACCGTTTATAGCGCTGCTCTGCCAGCAACAGATTTACCATTTTATTATAACTCCTCACACCGTCTGTCTGGTTATTCGCCTTCAGATAGACATCATTGACACGCGTTGAAACATTAGAAATAATACCATCATACTTGTTCCAATACTGCTCACTCTGCATCCGGTCATGCTGGACCTGCTGCGACAGACTGGACTTTATCTCCAATGCCTTATCCGGATCAACTTTCTCCAGTGCTGATATGGAATAATCAAACGCCAGAAAAAGTCCGCTATAAAGGAACATTGGTTCATCCTGCTGCGTGCATGCCAGATAGGATATAAAACCCGCCTCATCCTCTTGCATAAAACCGCACTGATGTGCCAGTTCATGGGTCATTGCGGCAGGTATCATGAAAACTGGCATGTCAACATTGATATTCGATTCCAAAGTAAAAGGAAAAAAAACACCTTCGATACCTGCCCGAGACATCAGTTTTGACACCACCACTGGTTTTGGTATGGAATATAAAGACCGCTCCAAAACGGGATACTGCTTTGACAACATTTGCAGTGACAGCACTGCGTGTTGTGCATAATAATCAAAATCATCTGGAGCCTGGACTAAAAGGTCCATATTGTCTCCTAGTTCCGCTCTTACCAGTCCCATGTCATCGGCAAGTGACTGACACAATTCTGCCAGTTCCGCCACACTGTATTTTTCCTCATGATATTCGGTGTAAGACAAGAAAGAATCCCGATGATAGTTTAATCCACCCAAAACAGTAAAACAAAAATATATCATGCTAACCATCGCAACAATGCCCATCACACCAAGATAAACTTCCATCCAACGGGTTCCTCTACTGATGATTACTTTATGGACATAATAGACAATATATAATAGCAAAAACAATAAAACCAATACCACCAGCCATTCACCAACAGAAATTTTTACCAACGAAGGTAAAAACCCCACGGCGTTCGATAACACGGGGTATACTGACCGACTGTATTGTTCCGCCCAATCCGGATGATTCTGTGCATATTTATTAATTATATATGCCACAATTCCAGGTATGATAAATAGCAATCGCTTAGATAATAACTTTTTAATAATGCGCTCCTTCTGTTAAACTACGCACCTATTATATAGGCTATAGGCTGATCGTTTGGTCAGGCGTTTGGTTCGTTCAACTAGTCGTTTTCGGCACCTTTAATCAAGCAATCAATTCAGCAATCGCTTGGCGACGGCCACGGTGATAACTTTTGCACAGGCGCCTTCGTTTTTCGGAGGTTTTACAGGTAACGTCGCTACATGTGTTCGCCCTATTAACGATTGGCTTCGTAAAAAGATTTCAATTCTTCTTTCAGATTGTCATCTAAGTAATGCCAGCGAATTCCCTGAATTGCGCCCTCTAACCCGCACAGTCGATTATAGCAGGCCGATGAATCAATGGCTCTGATCCTTAGCCAGGCTTCCCGACTTCCTGTTGTTACCAGATCTTCGGGCGTATTGATCCCAATTGCATTAAGTTGCTTTTTCAGTTCTTTGCCAATGTTTGGCAGGCCTGTCAGCTCAGCATTCTCAACTGGATTATTTTTATTCATGCTCGATCTCCTTTTAAATTGATACTCACTAAAAAACGTAAACATCGCAGTCTTTGTTACGTGGTGCCTAGCTACCAGGACCTTAATAATAACAATCTTGGAATTCCGGTTTTAGCTGCTATGTCACCCGATATTCCGCCTGCGCCTCGGCCACCTTATCATACCAGAACCCTTCGGACACCACATTGCTGCACATTTTTTCAGCCTGACGCATGACGATTTTCAGGGCTTGGTCGGCCTGTTCCGGGGGATATTTATATTTCTTCAGCAGCCGTTTGATGATCCTGCGCATGCTGGCCTGGGCGCTTTTGCGGATGCTCCAGTCAATGGTAACGTTGTTGCGGATCGCCAGGGTCAGTTCATGGGCGATGGTCTTCAAGGTGTCATCTTCCATAAACTCCCGGACAATATCATCGGCGGTCAGAGCATCGTAAAAGGCGATCTCGTCTTCGCTTAAACCCAGGGTCGCTTGCTGTTCCTTCATCCGCCGGATTTCGTGAGCCATTCGGATCAGCTCTTCGATGACCTCGGCATTGGTGATGGCCTGATTGCGATACTTGTTCAAGGCTCGGGTCAGTTTTTCCGAAAACTTCTCCGACTTGACCAGATTGCTCCGCTCCATCGCTTTAATATTGCCTTCCAGCAACTTGCGCAGCATTTCCACGGCCAGATTTTTCTCTTTCATCTCGCGGACTTCCTGTAAAAATTCTTCTGACAAGATCGAAATATCCGGCCGCTTGATCCCCATCGCATCAAAGACATCGATGACATCCTCAGAAATAATCGAGCACTCCAGCAGCTGATGGAGCCGGGCTTCCACCTCCCGTTTGGACAGCGGTGGGGTATCCTTTTCGCTGAGCTTGACCAGACTTGCCTTGACCGCTTTAAAATAACTGACTTCCAGCGCTTTGGCCTTGCCAGCCTCGGCGGCGGCACACAGCGAATGGGACTTGGCCAGTTCAATCACGGTCTTTTTAAAATCTTTCTGCTCGACCTCGGTTTTGCCCAGCACAAAATCCATGCCGCCGACAATCGCACGCAGCCGTGATACCTGAGAATCGCCAAAATAGCCGCCAAAATCATAGCTGTGCATCATATCCCGGAGGATTTCCAGTTTTTCCTGCATAATCGCAATCGCGACATTAACATCCACGCCGGTATTGCCGCGGTCGCTGCTGGTGTATTGTTTTAACGCGTTTTTCAGACTTTCCAGAATCCCCAGATAATCCACCACCACCCCGCCGGATTTCTCCTTGAACACCCGGTTAACCCGGGCGATGGCCTGCATCAGGTTGTGACCCTGCATCGGTTTGTCAATATACATGGTATGGAGCGAGGGCACATCAAAACCGGTCAGCCACATATCCCGGACCAGCACAATTTTCAGCTCGTCGCTGTTGTCCTTCATCCGTTTGGCCAGGGTATCGCGACGCTGTTTACCGCCGATATGGGGCTGGAGTTTTTCCGCATCGGCGGCACTGCCAGTCATCACCACCTTGATCTTACCGGTGTTGACATCATCGCTGTGCCAGTCCGGCCGCAGCGTTACAATGGCCTCATAAAGATCGGCACAGATCCGGCGGCTCATGCAGACGACCATCGCTTTGCCCTCAATCACCCGGGACTTGGCCTCGTAGTGGCTCACAATGTCCTCAGCCAGCTTGTTAATCCGGTTGGGCGATCCCACTACCGCTTCCAGCCGAGACCATTTGGCCCGGTTTTTATCCCGCTCACTGTCTTCCTGACCCTCGGTGATGGTGTCAAAGGCATCATCAATCTTCAGCAGTTCGTCGTCCACTGTCTCCAGCCGGATGATCCGGTTTTCGTAGTAAATCCGCACCGTCGCTTCATCCTCCACCGCCCGGGTCATATCGTAGGTGTCGATACACTCACCGAACACCGAGGTGGTGGAACGATCCTCCAGATCGATGGGGGTTCCGGTAAAGCCGATAAATGATGCATTGGGCAGGGCATCACGGAGATATTTGGCATAGCCATATTTGACCGCTCCGGTTTTGAGATCGGTTTTGGCCTCCAGTCCATACTGGCTGCGATGGGCCTCATCTGCAATGATAATGACATTTTTGCGATCAGTCAGCACCGGCATTTCGCCGGACTCCGGAGTAAATTTCTGGATCGTGGTAAAAATAATGCCCCCCGCTTCCCGGTCGTTGAGCAACTCATACAAACCGTTGACTGCCACCGCATTACTTCCCTGCTGCTGGGCTTTCTGGCTGTCGGTGAGGCGGCGCACATCCGCCTGTCGGGGTGTCTGCCGCAGAATATCCCGGGATTTGGCAAAGGTGGCAAATAACTGGTCGTCGAGATCGTTGCGGTCGGTGATCACCACAATCGTTGGGTTGTTCAACTCCCGAACCAGTCCGGCGGTATAAAATACCATCGAATAGCTTTTGCCGGAGCCCTGGGTATGCCAGATCACCCCGATTTTACGGTCGCCGTTTTCGCTGGCCGCTGCCCTGGTTTTTTCGACCGCCTTTTTCACCGCAAAATACTGATGATAGGCCGCCAGAATCTTAACGATGGCTTTTTTATCGCCCATTTTTTTCCCGGCTCCATCGGTGTCGCTCTCCTGGGATTCCTGAAACAAAATAAAATGACGGATCAGATCCAGCACCCGGTTTCGGCCCAGCATCCCCTTAAACAAGACCTCGTACTGGGGATGGGATTTGGGCTCAATGTCCACCCCATCCACTGTCCGCCAGTTCATAAAGCGTTCCTCGTTGGAGGTCAGGGTTCCGGCCCGGGCGTTGATGCCGTCCGAGAGGATGCAGAAAGCGTTGTAAACAAACAGTGTGGGAATATCCTTTTTGTAGGTCTGGATCTGATTATAGGCGCTGCTGATGCCGACGTTTTCATCGCTGGCGGATTTCAGTTCCACCACTACCAGCGGCAGGCCGTTGATAAAAAGAATCAGATCCGGCCGCCGGTTTTCATGCTCGATAATGGTAAACTGATTGACCACCAGAAAATCATTCTGATCCGGCTGCTCAAAATCGATCAGAAACGCCCGCTTGGTCCGGATATGATCAGCCTCGGCAAAAGACACCTCAATCCCCTCGGTTAACAGCCGATGAAAGTAGCGGTTGTTTTCCGCCAGCATCGGGCTGTTAACAGTGATCACCTGGCGATAGGCCTCTTCCAGCGCTTCCGCGGGCAGCTGGCGGTTGAACCGATATAACGCATCCCGAACCCGTTCGGCCAGAATGACCTCCCGGTGATCCAGTCGCTCGGGCGCATCGCCCCCCGGGGAAATGTCCGGGCCAAAGGCGTAGCGGTAGCCCAGACCAGTGAGTATTTCAATGGCCGCCTCTTCCAGAAAGGCCTCGTTAAAACTTTCAGATAAACTCATAATGCATCCCTCTTTTTCGTTGACGATATTAAAATTTTATCGGGTTTAAATCGTTTGGTCACGTTTGGTTTGTTTGGCTAGTCGTTTTCTGAACCTGCAATCAAGCGATCAAAATCTGACTGGTAAGTTAAGTCCTGTTTCACCCGATATTTTTCAAATTCTGCTAGTGCTTTATTTTTAGCGATAGCAGCCGAGATTTTGCCGGCATCATTAAGCACATCACGATCGGTAAGTTTTAAAAATGCGTTCAGCCGTTCTTCCCAATCGCTCATTGTCATCGGAATTTCGCGGAGGGCAAAATCTTCTGCCAGATCCAAATAGCTATTGACCAAGCGGGCCAGCTGCAACATTTCTTTTTCGGTCAGATAATTCTTAGCAACCACCACATCAAATTTTTGAATCTTACCAGCAGGTGCATCTTTCCAGGTCATCAAGCCCATATTTTCTCTTTCGCTGTCCGCCCGGTTGTAAATCGCCTCAGCTGCTGTTTCCTGATGTATCGCCCAATGGAGTTTATTTTGAACGGTGGCAAAAAAACGTTTGGTCGTGGCAGCACTTCTGTCATAATCAAGGCTGGTCGCATAAATATCGGTGATTTTTTGATAAAAACGTCTTTCACTCAAACGAATTTCACGAATCCGCTCTAATTGCTCTTCGAAGTAATCCTTCGTTAGAATCGACCCATTATTTTTTAACCGCTCGTCATCCATCACATAAGCTTTGATGGTAAATTCCTTGACGATTTCAGTTGCCCATTTCCGAAATTGAACGGCCTTCTCTGAATTCACTTTATAACCAACCGCGATAATCGCCGATAAGTTATAATGCTTGGTGTTGTATTTTTTGCCATCTGATGCAGTTATCCGAAAATTCCGGATAACTGAGGCTTCCTCTAACTCATTCTCCATAAATATTTTCTTTAAATGATCATTTACGGTACGTACATTAACATCATACAGCACACCCATCATTTTTTGCGATAACCAAACATCTTCATCGGCATAGATCGCATTAACGTCACTTTCGCCGGTGGCGGTAATAAAGGTCAGATATTCAGCTGCAGAACTGCGGATGATGTTATTCGTTTTGTCCATTTTTGCTCCTTTCTTATTCTCTGTCAATTCATTGATCAATACTTTCCAGCAGATTCACCCGGACATCATCGCGGTCGTCGTAACGTTCGAGATTGACTTTGCGCAGCAGTGCATCGGTGCGGTGATGGGGCAAAGCCGCCAGGATCAGCTCCGGTTTTCCGAAAATCAGAATCCCGGCCAGGGTAATCCCCTCGTTGTCGCTTTGGGGATCTTTGAGATAAAGGCCGGCACTTTTAAGCAGCTCCCGATCATTCATGGTTTTCCAGGGATGATCGGCCCGTTCGTTGGCCGCCATTTTTCTAGCCCGGATCAGCAAATCGGGGTTAAGCTCAGACAGCTCTGCATAAGGAAAGATGCGATTTTCGGAGTAACTTCCCTGCTTGCGGTTATACAAACCAGCCACCAGGTTGGTGTTATCCGTGATATCCAGATCGCCATCCTCATTGCGGTCAAAAATCCGGCCATTGCAGCGGTGTACCTGGGAGCTCTCGGGAACCAGGATGTGCAAGATGGTTTTGCCTTCCAGCTGAACGGCTTCAATGGACAGATAAAAGGTCGGAAATATTTTCAGCGGATTATTCAATTCGGTGACAAAATCCATTTTCAGCTTTTCAATTGAATCCGGTTCAATCCCGACAATCCCACCCTGATCATCAACTCCCAGAAACAGATGACCGCCGTTGCGGTTTAAAAAAGCACAGACGGTTTCGAACACATCCCGATTCAATTTGGTTCGGCTTTGTTTGAACTCGACGGTCAGGCCTTCGCCGCCGCTGATGATTTCTGTGAGTTTTTCTGGTTTCATCGGGTTTTCTCCTTTGTTGTTGTGATAGGATTATTGGGGAAGAGGGCACAAGACCTCCGGCTCCATGTGTTCGTTAAAAACATGCTCTTTCCATCGAAATATATGCTGGCACATCGGGCTTTTCAGATCGCAGTTGTA
>JAKLQL010000025.1 GCA_022013395.1 Acetobacterium sp. | reverse complement strand
CCTTTTTTAGCAAATTAGATAAGGGTAAATTCACTCCTTCATATGATACTGAAAATGAATATTTAGATTATGTAATTGAACTCGCTTGAAATCCCATAATAAAGGCATTTGTGAATGTTCGAAAAATGCAATAAACAAACTTTGATATTTCAGTAGGTCGGGGGTTCGATTCCAACGAAGTATAACATTGATAATGCATAGAAAAATGGCGATAAAACGGCAGTATAACTTCAAGATATAGTTATGCTGCCATTCTTACCTGACTTTTAATCAGGGTGGACAGAGTACGTAACATAAAAAAACACCCTTGAGCTTAACTGTTCAAGGGTGTTTGTATATCAAAAAATGAGTCTTACCAGTGAGTCTTACGTGGGTCTTACTTGAGTCTTACGACTAAAATCGATCTCGATTGAACTAACCTGAAATCGCATGATACCCTAATAAATGGGGCTAACCCTACTTGCTTGCTTCCTCAATCGCCACCGCAACAGAAACCGTCGCACCAACCATTGGGTTGTTACCCATTCCGATCAGACCCATCATTTCAACATGAGCAGGAACAGATGAAGAACCGGCAAATTGAGCGTCGGAGTGCATCCGTCCCATGGTGTCGGTCATTCCGTAAGAAGCAGGACCGGAGCCCATATTGTCAGGATGGAGGGTACGGCCGGTACCGCCGCCGGAGGCAACGGAGAAATATTTCTTGCCTTGTTCCAGGGCTTCCTTTTTATAGGTGCCGGCAACCGGGTGTTGGAAACGGGTCGGGTTGGTGGAGTTCCCGGTGATGGAAACATGAACACCTTCGTGATGCATGATGGCAACGCCTTCTTGCACGTCGTTACAGCCGTAGCAATTAACCGCAGCTCGTTCGCCATCGGAATAAGGTGTTCGGGAAACGATGTTGAGTTCACCGGTAGCAAAATCATAATCGGTTTTAACATAGGTAAAGCCGTTGACGCGGGAAATAATCAGTGCAGCGTCTTTTCCCAAACCGTTTAAGATGACGCGCAGTGGTTTAACACGTACCTTGTTGGCTGAGCGGGCGATGCCGATGGCACCTTCAGCTGCGGCAAACGATTCGTGTCCGGCGACAAAGGCAAAACATTCGGTGTCTTCTCTTAAGAGCATTGCGCCTAAATTACCGTGACCTAAACCAACCTTACGTTGTTCCGCAACTGAGCCGGGAATACAGAAAGCCTGTAAGCCTTCACCGATTACTTCGGATGCGTCGGCCGCATTGGTAATGCCGCGTTTAATCGCCAGCGCTGCACCTAAGGTGTATGCCCAGCAGGCGTTATCAAAACAGATGGGTTGAATGCTTTTAACAATTTCAGCCACATCAATGCCTTTTTCATCACAAATTGCTTTTGCTTCTTCTAAAGAGGCAATGCCATTGGCAGCTAAAACTTCTTCAATTTTAGCAATTCTTCTTTCATAACTTTCAAATAATGCCATGTGATTTCCTCCTATTCTTTTCTTGGATCGATGTATTTGACAGCATCGTCGAATTGTCCGTATTTACCAGAGGCTTTTTCCAAAGCGGCTGCTGGTTCAACGCCGTTATTGATACTTTCCATCATTTTTCCAAGATGTACGAAGGAGTAGCCAACAATCTCGTCGTTTTTGTTTAATGCCAATTTCTGGATATAACCTTCGGCAATTTCAAGGTAGCGAGGTCCTTTGGCAAGGGTACCGTAAGTGGTCCCAACCTGGCTTCTTAAACCTTTTCCCAAATCTTCAAGACCAGCTCCAATTGGGAGTCCGCCTTCGGAGAATGCCGTTTGGGTACGGCCATATACGATTTGTAAAAACAATTCCCGCATCGCGGTGTTAATTGCATCACAAACTAAATCCGTGTTTAGTGCTTCTAAGATCGTTTTTCCTGGCATAATTTCAGAGGCCATTGAAGCTGAATGAGTCATTCCCGAACAACCAATGGTTTCAATCAGACATTCCTCGATGATGCCATCCTTGACATTAAGGGTTAGTTTACAGGCACCTTGTTGAGGGGCACACCAGCCAACACCATGAGTTAAACCTGAGATGTCAGTGACTTCTTTAGACTGAACCCATTTACCCTCCTCTGGGATTGGGGCAGAACCGTGGTTTGCATTATTGCCAACGGTACACATTCTTTTAATTTCGTGAGAATATTCCATTCATTAATCTCCCTTCAAAAAATTACTCCTTTTATTATAAACATAAAATTTCAAAAAAAACAGGTAATATTTTGTTAATTGTGAAAAATGGAGAAAAATACCCGAATTGGACAAAAAGTTTAATTGAAGAATTGGGAAAATCGATGTAGAATAGGGCAAGAACCTAAAATAGGTGAATTTTATCTTTGGTTCGGGAACTTATCTTAAAAATTAATTAAATAAGAATGATACATAATTGGTCGGTTGATCTGCGGATTGATTGAGAAGGGATGTAAACGAATGGAATTGAAAAACAAACTTAGTCTGGGAGCAAAAAGAGTGGAGTACTTAATGGAAGAGTATTTCAATCGCGAAAAAACGCTGGGCTATTGCAAGGCATGTCCAAATTTTTCCAAGTACTGGTCCTGCCCCCCTTACGCATTTGACGAAGCGATCTTTTTAAAACAGTTTAAATATATCCATATTATTGGCAGACAGATGGAGGTGCCCCGGGAAGATCTCAGAAATGTTCGTGATCCTGAGGCGGTTAAAAACTATTGTACCGAAAAACTCCAGGCCATTAAGGTGATGACCTGGAAAACCCTGCTGGAAATAGAAGACGAGGTGGAGGGTGTCATCGGACTGATTCCCGGCAATTGCCCGATCTGTGAAACCCAGGGAATGGCTTGTGCCCGAAAAACCAATGAACCCTGCCGCAACCCCAGTCTGATGCGTTTTTCGTTGGAGTCCTTAGGCTTTAATGTGGCGGATTTGCTGAAATACGAAGTCGGCATGACGATTCAGTGGGGCGACACCTATCGCTTACCGGAGGTGCTGACCTCGGTGTCGGCGATTCTCTGTAATGAAGAAATCCCTAAAGATATCCTGAAAAAATATTTCCCGGATAAAAAGAAAAGCTGGGAAAAGAAGGATCAGCGAAATCCAGAGACAGAATTTCATACCTCGGAAACCATTAAACCGGAAGAAACCATCCACGGCGGAAGTGCTGCGGTTCAGGCCAAAGCGAAAATTATCGATGATGAGATTCCCCCTTATCGGCCTCAAAAAAGCTGGGTCGGCTACAAGGCGGAAAAAAATCCTGAAGATGACGCCATGAAAAAGGGCTATACCGTCACGATTCAAGGCGAAGAAGAAGTGATTCCAGAAAAAACAGCGGAAGAAGTCGAAGCTGAAAAAATCTATGATGAAGATGCCGCCCCGGAAGTGAAACAGGAAGAAGTTCCGGTGGAAGTAGTTACTTTAAAAGAAGCACCTGAGCCGGAAGATGAACCGGTAGAAATCGTTGAAGAAGAGGACAATAGCAACTATCAATGGCTGGGCTTTAAGGCTTCTCTAGACGACGATGAAATTGTCAAGCGTCCAATACCCAAAATGACCGAACTGATTTTGGATGGGGAAGAAGGTCCGGCAGTTGAGGAACTTCAGGAATCGGCTGAAAGTGTTGAAGCCGTTCAAGTGGTGGAAAGCTCGTCTGAACGTGAAGAACCGGTTGAAGAAGTGACAGTCATTGAAGAAGTTGTTTTAGAAGCTGACGAAAGTTTGGATGAAGTTGAAATAATTGTTGAAGAAGAGGACGACTCTAAATATCAGTGGTTGGGCTTTAAAGCACCCCTTGATGACGATGAACCGATTGTTAAAAAGTCCACGCTGTCTACCCTAAAAATACCCGAATAAAATAATGGTGATGATCTAGATTGTGTTTGGGATGAGTTTTACCGTCCCGGGCACAATCTAATTTGCGCTAAAGCAGTCGTCACCAGCTTAGATAAACGGAGAATGAAGTGTGTAACATTGAACAATTAGTTCGTGCGAAACTGGGCGCAAAGCTCACGGTCGTAATTTAAAATTACCTAAATAAAACAATTTGAAGGAGAGAAATCATGTATTATTCAGCAGATATTGGCGTTATTGGTGGTTCAGGTCTCTATGAATTAAGTGCAGATGTGAAAAAGATTGAAGTGGATACCCCCTACGGTAAGCCATCAGATGATATCAGTCTGGTAAAAGTAGGCGAAAAAACCGTGGCTTTTTTACCGCGACATGGTAAAGAACATACGTTGAATCCTTCAGAAATTAATTATCGGGCCAATATCTATGCCTTAAAAAGCCTGGGCGTAAAAGCGATCATTTCGCCTTGTTGCGTTGGTAGTCTTAAATTTGATATCAAACCCGGAGACTTTGTGGTAACCGATCAGTTTATCAACATGACCTCCGGCCGTAAAGATACGTTTTTTGAAAAACCCAAGGTCAATCATCTCAGCTCGGCTCACCCCTATGATCAGAACCTGCGTGTTCTGGCCATGGAAGCGGCTAAGGAATGCGGCATTACCGCTCATTTTGGCGGCACCGTGATTGTTATCAACGGTCCTCGTTTTTCAACCGTGGCCGAAAGCCGGATGTTTGCCATGATGGGCGCTGATGTGGTCAATATGACCCAGTATCCTGAAGGCTATCTCTGTATGGAACAGGAAATACCGGTAGTGAATATTGCCCTGACCACCGATTACGATGCCGGGTTGGAAGACCATCCGGATATTAAACCGGTCACCAATGAGGATGTCATCCGGGTTTTAAAAGAAAATGAAGAAAAAGTAAAAGCACTGATCTTCAAGCTCATCGAAAAATTAGAGGTGTAGGCTTGAAACCAGTTTATTTTGAAGATGGGGAGCTGAAGCTGATTGATCAGACCAAGCTTCCCACCGAGTTTATCATCCATGCGTATACTGATTATCGGGAAATTGCCAAAGCCATTGTGGATATGATCGTTCGAGGAGCACCTGCCATCGGGGTAACCGCTGGCTACGGTGTTTATTTTGGTGCATTGGAATATGAAAATGAGCCAAAAGACGTTTTTTATGGTAAAATGAAAGAAGTTTGCGAATTATTGGCTTCTACCCGTCCCACCGCCGTGAATTTATTCTGGGCGATTAAGCGGATGGAAGATGTGATGGCGGCCAATGCGGATAAAGAGCCGGTGGAACTGGTTGAGATATTAAAGCATGAAGCCCAGGCCATCTGCGCTGAAGACATTCAAATGTGCCGGGATATGGGAAAACATGGTGCCGAACTGATCCATCCGAATGATACCATCCTGACGCATTGCAACGCCGGTGCCTTGGCGACTGCCGATTATGGGACGGCCCTGGGCGTAATCCGGGCAGCCCATGAAGCTGGCAAAAATATTTCCGTTTATGCCGACGAGACCCGGCCCTTTTTACAGGGTGCCCGGCTGACGGCGTATGAGCTTCATGCCGATGGCATCCCGGTAACCTTGATCACTGACAACATGGCTGGCTGGATGATGAAGCAGGGCAAAATTGACGGCGTTATTGTGGGTGCAGATCGAATTGCATCTAACGGCGATGTGGCCAATAAAATCGGTACCTATTCGGTTTCGGTGTTGGCCAAAGCCCACGGCATTCCGATGTATGTGGCAGCGCCAACCTCGACGATTGATTTTGCCATGAAATCTGGCGATGAAATTGTCATTGAACAACGGGATTGCCGGGAAATTAGTCATATCTGTGGGATTCAGGTGGCACCGGACGGTGTAGCCATGGAAAACCCGGCTTTTGACGTCACCCCACACCAGAATGTGACCGCCATCATCACCGAAAAGGGTGTGGTCTATCCGCCCTATGACATCAACATTCCCAAGCTGAAAAAATAAGAATAAAGCCAAAGGATGAATCATGAAAGTAAATATATTATTTCCCGGCCTCGATGAAGAACGGCGACTGGAAAAAGGGATTTTAAAAACCCTGGTTTTCCTCAAAAAAAACAAGCTGTTTGATTATCAGCTGACGATTATCGATAATGGCTCCACCGACGCCACTGAGGCCATCAGCCGACGGCTGTGCGAAAAGCATCCCGAGGT
>JAKLQL010000281.1 GCA_022013395.1 Acetobacterium sp. | reverse complement strand
GTTTTTTGAATATCTGAGGGAGGGGTTTTCATATGGAAGCCTTTCTGAAGTCTGGCCAGTACACTATACCAGAGCAATTGAGAATCAGTTGGATGTCGTTCACCTGCCATTTGTTCATACCAACTCCATCGGACGGGGGAATAAAACCATGGTGAATGGGCCGGTGGTCAAGTGGGAAGAAAATAGAATGACTTTTTATGTGAATAATATGATTG
This sequence comes from Acetobacterium sp., assembly GCA_022013395.1. Taxonomy (GTDB): domain Bacteria; phylum Bacillota; class Clostridia; order Eubacteriales; family Eubacteriaceae; genus Acetobacterium. Next base: position 4,122 of record JAKLQL010000281.1, on the reverse strand, counting down.
ATGACGGTATTTCGATTCCTTTAAAACCTCAGGAAATTGAAAAGTATGAAAATTTTTTTAGTCTTGAATTCCAAATGCCAAATATGTGGCAAAACAAAATCAGTCCGGATGTAAGAATAATGGCTGTTTTTGCGCCAATTGATAAAGAAAACACGATGATTTATTTGAGATTTTACCAAAAATTCATGAAACTTCCGGTGCTAAAACAAATCGTTAATCGATTTAGTAATATCAGTAATCGCTATATCCTGCATCAGGATCGGCGCGTTGTTCTAACACAAATTCCCAAGAAATCTGAATTGAAAATGGATGAAAATCTTATTCAGGGGGACGCTCCGATTATTGAATTCCGCAAAAAAAGAGCGCAACTTAAAGGCGAATAAATACAAAAAAGAGAATCCCCAAATCAACGGATTCTCTTTTTGTTTGTAAAATTAATACCGGTTTTAGAGAATAATAATCAATAAACTGATTATTTGCCTTCCCAAAAGGCTTCGGCTTCTTTTTCCATTTTTTCAAGACGGGTATAATAATCAGGGAATTCATTTAGATGAGCCAAAGCAATTTTTCCGGTTACAAAGGGGTCATCTCCGGTTACGTTGGTGCGGGAATTGTCTGTGCCATGTTCGAGCTCGACATCCATTCCCATTCTAAATTGTTCAATGTCAAATTTACTCCAACTAATACCAAGCATTCTACCAGTTTCTTTAGCCTGTTCGGTTGTAAATACTTTTTTTGCTGACATAAAATCACCTCTTCTAAAAATTTTGAAACATGTCGATTTCATTTGTTGGATTTTAATTTTATATAAACTCATTATAGGCACCTTGTGAAATTTTGTCAATCGTTATGAATGGGTCGTTTTGTTTGGAATTAAAATTACGGGGTAAAAATAGTTAAAGGTCGAATAAAAAATGGAGGAAGCAATGGGATATAAAAAAGTTGCAGAAATACAAGAGTTTGACAAAACTGATAAAAAACTGGTTGTTGTGAATGAGCAAGAAATTTTACTAACCAAAATCGACAATGGCTTTTACGCTATTTCGAATAAATGTCCACACATGGGAGGATCGTTATTTAAAGGCACCTTAGAAGCCGGGGTGGTGACCTGTCCGCGACATGGTTCGAAATTTGATGTAAAAACGGGAAAAGCAGTGGGAAAACCTAAGATTCTATTCTTGAAATTTGATGTGGATGATGATCGACAGTATTTGGTTAAACTGGAAGACACCGACATCTTAATCGATGTCGGTGAATAAATAAGTCCCCAAAAAATAAAAAGGTACGGAAAAAGTTGTTTTTTCCGTACCTTTTTGAAATATCACATGGTATTGACCATAAATTAAGGGTAATTCGTGTGATCAATGGTCAAGTGGGAATTTTAATTGAATGTTGTCACAAGCTTTTTCTTTTAATGAAATAGAATCTTGTTTTAACAGTTCGCTTGCCTGCGTTAGATCTGTCAACCAGGTTGAAGCCATTTCAGGAGGAATAATGACCGGCATGCGATCATGTATCCCGGCGACAAGGGCATTTGGTGATTTAGTTAAGACAACATATTTGTTTACCCCATTAATTGATTTGTATATCCCGGCAAAATAAATGAGTTTTTCAGCATAAAACAGGTGCTGATTTTTGTTTGGATCCCATTCATAAAAACCTGTAGCGGGAATTAAACAACGTCTGCTGATAAAGTCTTCGCGAAACAGTGGTTTTTCCAAAACAGTTTCTGATCTGGCATTGATGATCAATCCTTTTTTATAGGGAAGATCATAACCCCAATTCATTAAATCCAGGGTTTCGTCATCTTTATCAAAATAACTCTGGCGAATAACTGGGGCCAAATCTGAAGGGCGGATATCGCCGTCTTTTATCAAAACGTTAAATTTCCGATTAACTGCTGCCACGAGCTGCTTTATTTCATAAGCTTCTTTTTCGGAAGACAGGGTATAACGTCCACACATGACATAGCCTAAACGGTTTCCATGGCTTCTAACATTGGCAGGGCCGCTTCCAGGTCTTCATCAACTTGATTTTCAACGAGTTTTTCCAGAATAATTTGGGGATCCATTTCCAGAATTGTTCGGTTGGAACCATCAGTCAGGCAAATAATGCCGGTAATTGCCGAGGAAATTTCAACCGGTTGAATATCATTTAAATTGATTTCAAGAACGCTCACCAGTTTTTCGACCTGAATAGCGATCATTTCGTCATCAGAAAGCTGAAGCATCAGTAAGTGGAAGGCATCACGACTCGGTTCGTTTTTATTAAAAAGGGCCAGCGCATCAACCACAGCATAATAGTTATCATTAAATTCTACAGCACCGCGGATGACCGCATTTGTTCCGGGAACCGAAATGGTTTTGCTGGCTTCCAATGCTTCGATCACATAAGATTGCTCCATACCATAAACCTGTCCGTTGATCACAAAGGTTGCCAGTTTCTTATGTTCATTGGTCATTGAGAAGGCAAAATCAGATTGTTCAATTTCTTTTTCTGCTGATTTCGTTAAGGTTATTTCAGCATAATCAGCCATCTTTTCAAAAACAAAGGCGATTACATCATTGTGATATCCATCTGAATTTTTATATTCGCGATAACAGGAGGAGCAGGCGCAACCAATCGAATAGTAACTATTTTCATATACCAGAATTTCAGAACGGGTATTTCCGTTGGCTACAGTAAAGAGCTCGTCTGGGAGATTTAAGACTGAGCCAATTTCATAAGCATCGTTTGTGGATGAGATGATTTTCTTCTTCCGGTCTGCAAACACGGCAAAAGTATCATTACCAGTATGAAGTGATTCTTCAAGAATGGTTTTAAATTGGTCTTCACTGTCAAAAACAATGCCAATACCGCCAACGGTTCGACTATGATTACCAAAGTCAGTAATGGAAGCGCCATAGATATAGGTATGACGGTTATCGTATAAATCGGTCTTCTCAAATGGAGAAACGAAGTATTTTTCAGGATTAGCATTTGATAATATTTCATCAATATATGGATAAGTTAATGTTCTGCCAACATCCTCCGAACGATTCGGATTAGCCACTGCAATAATGGTTCCAGTTTTGTCAAAAATAAATAAGTTGCTATAAACCGTGTAAAGGTCATTAATGTAGGTTAAGATGTCAGTCAATTGTTTTTTATCATTGTCACTAACTTTATCTTTGGCAAGAATTCGGCGAAAGGTGGAATCTAATGCCCACCAGCGACAGTCATTGGCTCGTTCGTACAGGTTTCTGTCCATGATATCCACACAAAGCGATGCTAAAAAACTGGTGTCCACAAGGCTCGTCGATACGACGGTTGAAAACAGATTGGAAACCGAGCTTTGAAAAAGGCTGCTGGTATTGGTGCCGATGCGCCCGATGGCTCTTAAAATAGGTTTTAAACGAGAATACTCAGCATCGATGCTATCATCACGGGCAATGATTTGTCCATTATAAACAATCCGTTTAAGGGAACCATTAATGGTTTGAGTTTTGTTGATAATCTCATTCAGTTCGGTGGAAAAGGAATCAGCCTGGTGCATTAGCCCTGAGGTAACAGAGGAATCGATGTTTTTGAGGTTCCGGTTATCCCGGAAAGCAAGGCTGAGCGGAATCATGACATGACCTTTCCATCCAAGCCCAAAGTATTTTTGGTAACCCTGGGTGGCAATGGTTTTTGAAATATAATCAGAACCACGATAGTAGATAACACCATTTACGCCAGACTCCACTGGCTCAATGACGATACCGGTAGGGACGTGATTTTCATCACTACTGGCAATGACGGTATTGGTATCATCAATGATGGTCATGACAGAGCCGTCATAGTCATTGGTTAGTTTTTCGAAAATCTGAGCCATTTCGTTTTCAAATCGAAAACATAAACAGATCAGGCCAATGGCCTGTGATGTACCTTCCCGGCAGATTCGACTAGAAAAGACATGTGAGTTGCTATCTCCATATTGCAATTTTGAATTTTTGAAATACTCAACAAAAGGAACTTCACCTTCCATGGTTTTGATGAGGTTAGGGCCTTTGATCTGTTTGCCCAGAATTTCATTTTTTTCATCAAGATTGGCAAGAACCCGATAATTATTATCAAGTACAATAATGTCTTCATATACGGAAT
>JAKLQL010000280.1 GCA_022013395.1 Acetobacterium sp. | reverse complement strand
CGCCGATGCCTTCGCCCCGGCTGATGCCGACCTGAATCAATTCCACATTGTCAAAATACTGGTTCATCAAGGTCGTAGCCTGGGCTGCGTTCTCCAGGGTAACAAAGTTGGCAATCACCCGGCCGCCAGCTCGGATATTGGCTGTGCACCACTGGAAGAGACCTTCCATGTTACCGCCGGAGCCGCCGATAATGACCCGATCCACTGGTTCTTTGATTTCGGCCAGTGCCTCTGGCGCTTTGCCGGAGATAATCACCACATGGTCGGCGTTAAAATGTTCTTTATTTCTTTGAACCAGTTCCAGGGCCGTTTCCTTGGCTTCCACGGCATAGACTTTGCCATGGTCAGCTGCATAGGCCGCTTCCATGGTGAGACCGCCAGTGCCGGCACCGATATCCACCACTACATCGCCGGGTTCAATTCCCAGCAACGAAATCGTGAGAATGCGGATTTCCCGTTTGGTCATCGGGGCCTTACCCCGAATATAGGCGTCATCCTTGTATCCTGCTATCTTACTCATTAATTACCACCACGACTGCCAGTCCTTCCTCCTGATAAGTCAGGGCTTCTGCCACCGTTAAGCGGATTACTTTTTCATTGGGATAAGATAACTCTTCGCCCACGTAAAGGATGCTGTTCTCACATCCTGCTGATTGGAGTATGCTAGCAATAAACGCGGTATTATTATTTTTGTCGGTAAGAATACCCAGCTTTTTATTTTCAGCCAGAGCTGCCGTCAAATCCTGATCTCGGCCGTGAAGACTCATCAGCTTGGCATCCTCCCAGCTGATTGCCAGTTTGGCAAAAAAATACTGCAGCGAACTGATTCCGGGAATACAGACAATGTCTTCTGCCGGAACCACCTTTTTTGCATAAGTCAGCAGGCTGTAAAATCCACTGTCACCGGAAACAACCAGCGCAGTTTTCTTACCCTTATATACTTGAGCAACCTTTTCCATCAGCTCGCTTAGAGGTGTTCCCTTGCCAATAAAAAGCATTTCTTTACCGCTGACATCAAAGCTTTCGGCATGGCGGGTGCCACAGAGGATCACCTCAGCCGCTTCAATTTCTTTTAAGGCGATGGGCAATATATAATCTGGATGTCCCGGTCCCAGTCCAATAATTTTTAATGGGTACATAATCGTTTCCTCAACTCTTCTGCGTCTTTGCTTTGTCCTAAAAAGCCATGGATTTTTGAAAACAGAACCACTTCTATTGCAATGGTTCCATAAACTCGATCGGTGACCTTTTTCTTGACGACCTCGGCCAGATGATTAAAATAGTCCGGCAAGTTTTCAGCCAGAATAATATCGGTCGCTTCATCAGTGGTTTTAGACGCCATGATTTTTTCCATGGTTTCCCGGGTTACCCCCAATATCCCAGCATGGGCGGTGAGAATTTCCATCCGGCCGTCGGCGACACTGCTGTGGGTATTAAAGATCCCGCCAGCCAGCTTCACCAGTTTTCCCAGATGACCGATTAACAGTATTTTCTCAAAACCCATCTGTTCGGCCTCATCCAACATAAAGCCCATAAAATTGCTGGTCTTCACCAGCACAGTTTCATCCAGTCCCAATTCGTCTGAGAAATCTTTCCCATAGTTGCCGGGAACAAAGATAATTTCTTTAAAGCCTCGGGCATGCAAAACCGACAGTTCCAGTTTCAATGAAGCTTTCCAGGCATCTTCGCTCATCGGCTCGACGATTCCGGTGGTGCCGATAATGGACAAGCCACCCATAATCCCCAGCTTGGGATTAAAGGTGCGCTTGGCCAGTTCCACGCCCTGGGGAATCGACAGCTCCACCCGCCAGCCTTTAGGCAAATTTGCCATCTGCTTGACCCTATCAGAATTCAAAATCGTGTTAATCTCCTGGGCGATCATTTCTCTGGGGGTGGGATTAATGGCCGGTTCTCCTGGTGGAATGCTAAGTCCCACCGAGGTCACGGTGCCGACGCCAATGCCGGCGGCAAACACAATCCCGTCCTGATCCGATGGGGTGATCTTCGAAAAGATCTTGACGCCATTGGTCACATCCGGGTCATCGCCTGAGTCTTTAACCACCGAACAGGAGGCTTCACTTTCTGAAAAAGTCTGATCGTGCAGCACCAGATCCAGAACCCAGCCCTTGGGCGTATTGATTTCAATGGTTTCCCATTTCTGCTGATTCAAAAACATTAACAGCGCTGCCTTGGTTGCCGCCGTGGCACAGGAACCAGTGGTATAACCATAGCGCAGGGT
>JAKLQL010000279.1 GCA_022013395.1 Acetobacterium sp. | reverse complement strand
GAAAAAATCAACTTGTAAGTTCAGTGAAGCGGTGATAAAGAATACCATCGAGTATTATACCAGAGAGTCTGGCGTCCGGGAGCTGGAACGAAAAATTGCCCAGATCTGTCGCGTGGCGGCAAAAGAAATTGTCGAAAAAAAGAAAAAAAGCATCAGTATCACACAAAAAAACCTTGAAAAATTCTTAGGAAAGCATCGCTATTCATTTGATACTGTCGGTAATAAAAAAGAAGTGGGTCTGGTCAATGGTCTGGCCTGGACACCCGTTGGGGGGGATACCCTGCAAATTGAAGTGATTGTTGTCGATGGCACCGGAAAAATTGAAATCACCGGTCAATTGGGTGATGTTATGAAAGAGTCGATCAAGGCTGGAATCAGTTATATTCGTTCTCAGGCAAGCGTTTTGGGAATCGAATCTGATTTCTACACAAAGAAGGATATTCATTTACATGTGCCGGAAGGGGCAGTACCTAAAGATGGCCCTTCAGCGGGGATTACGGTTACAACGGCACTTATTTCATCGCTCACTAATGTCCCTGTACCACAAAACCTGGCCATGACCGGGGAAATAACCTTAAGCGGTCGAGTTTTGCCAATTGGCGGACTTCGTGAAAAACTAACGGCTGCTCATCGCGCCGGTATTAAAGAAATTATTTTACCAAAAGAAAATGAAAAAGACCTGGAAGATGTTCCAAGTGTTGTATTGGAGGCTTTACATATTCAGTCTGTTTCAAAAATGAGCGAGGTCACAGAGATCGTCTTTAAACAACTACAATAGAGTCAGTGACCAAACTCCCAGGAAATGGAGATAGTTAAATGAAAGTAACAAAAGCGGAGATTGTTATCAGTGCGGTGGCGGAAGCTCAGTATCCTGATGACAATCTGCCTGAAATAGTCTTGCTGGGGCGTTCAAATGTTGGGAAATCAACTTTTGTCAATACCTTGATTGAACGTCGAAGTCTGGCACGAACCAGTTCCCAACCGGGAAAAACTCAAACGATGAATTTTTATCGGATCAATGACCTGTTTCATTTTGTCGATATGCCCGGCTATGGATATGCTAAGGCATCGAAAACAGAGCGGGAAAAATGGGGGAAAATGATTGAGAAGTATCTCAGAAATCGAGAAAATGCAGTGATGATTTTTCAACTGATTGACTCTCGACATGATCCTTCTGAAGATGATCTGTTGATGTATGAATGGTTGGTACACTATGGCTTGAATCCGATGATTATCGGCACGAAAGCCGACAAGATTTCGAAAACGAATCAGAAAAAATCAATTAGTCATATTGCCAGAGCCTTAAATCTAAGAAGTGACCGTGAAGTGATTCTGTTTTCAGCTGAAACGAAGTTGGGAAAAGAAGAAGTTTGGGAGCACATCGAGAGCGTATTAAAATAATTAAAAATAAGCTTCCTTAAACAGGAAGCTTTTTGCTGTTTCACGGCATCACGAAAGGGAAAAAATGACTGATGTAAAAATTCGGAAGTTGGCTGAACGGATTGGAATAGACCTGATTGGTTTTTTTTCGACTGAACCCCTGACTGAGTGCCTGCCATATTTAAACACGCGCGATGAAGCCGGATTTTCAACCGGTTTTGAAGGCGGGCCACCGCAGGAGCGAATTAATTATCAAAAACAGTTTCCTTCTGCAAAAGCCGGAATTGTTATTGGAATTAGTAATAATCAGAAATTAGAAATACCTGATGAAAAAAAGGCAAGAGCCAAGCTGGCATCGGTTTCCTGGGGAAAAGATTATCATCAAGTTGTAAAGTTTCGGATGAATCAATTAATGAATGCGATCAACACTGAACAAGAAAAAAATCAAAAGCCGTTAATAAATTACAAGCTTTTTGTTGATAATAGCCCATTGGTCGATCGAGGATCAGCTTACCGAGCTGGTTTGGGATTTTTCGGAAAAAACAACTGCCTCATTAATGATAAACTCGGCTCTTTTTTCTTTATTGGCCAAATTCTTGTTGACAGCGAAATTTTATTTGCGCCGTCAGCTTTCATTGAAAATGGCTGCAAAGAATGCCGACGCTGCCTTGATGCCTGTCCCAATGGCGCTTTAGGAGAAGGTTTTAGTTTGAACCCATCTAAATGTATTTCCTATCTTACTCAAAAGAAAGTCCTGTTACCGGAAGAAGCGTCACGGATTACCACCTATCTTTACGGATGTGATATTTGTCAGCAGGTGTGTCCCTATAATCAGAATTTACCGGAAACAAGTGAAGAGTTTTTTTGGATCGACGCCGAAACTGCCAATCCGCCGATTGATGAGATATTGAAACTGACGAATAAATCATTTAAAATTCAGTTTGGAAAAGCCGCTAGTGGCTGGCGGGGAAAAAATGTTTTGATGCGGAATGCGCAGTTAGTCAAAAAAAATAAATTAAAGAATGATTAATTGACTAATAGATGATATAATAACTAGGTTAGAGAACTTTTAATATTTAACTAAATTAAACATGGAGGCATAAATGGTACGAGATCGCTTTGCACCGAGCCCAACGGGAAATGTTCATGTTGGAAGCTTACGGACAGCGCTATATAATTATTTATATGCAAAAAAAATGGGTGGCAAATTTTTGCTGCGCCTTGAAGATACGGATCAGACACGGCTTGAAGCAGGAGCGGTGGAAAATTTGCTTGATGCACTTAATTTGACTGGTGTGATTCCAGATGAAGGTTTGCAAAAAATAAATGGTACAGTAACACAAGCAGGCGCGCATGGCCCTTATATCCAATCGGAGCGGCTGAATATTTATAAAAAATATATTGATATTCTACTGGAAAAGGGACAGGCTTATTACTGTTTTTGTTCAAAAGAGCGATTGGAAGAAGTTCGAAATGCTCAAAAAGAAAAGGGTGAAACACCTCGCTATGATGGTAAATGCCGGGAACTGACGAAGGATGAAATAAAAACGAATCTTGAAGCAGGATTATCCTATACGATCCGATTAAAATTCCCGAAAAATCATATGATTCGCTTTAATGATCTGGTCAGAGGGGTGATCGAAATGAATACCGATGATCTGGATGATCAGGTATTGCTAAAGGCTGATGGTTTCCCCACTTATCACATGGCGGTGGTGGTTGATGATCACTTAATGGAGATCACTCATGTTATCCGGGGCGAGGAATGGCTTCCTTCGACACCAAAACATGTTTATTTGTATGAGTGTTTAGGTTGGGATCCACCGCATTTTGTGCATCTGCCAAATATTCTAAATGATGATCGGAAAAAACTGAGTAAACGTCAAGGTGACGTGTCGGTGGGAGATTTCCTGGCTAAAGGATACCTACCGGAAGCGCTGGTAAACTTCTTAGCCCTTTTGGGCTGGAGCCCTGAGACAGAGCAGGAGATATTCTCGATGGAAGAATTGGTGGAAGCATTTGATCTTTCCAGAGTTAACAAATCAGGTGCCATTTTTGATCGGGCCAAGTTAAATTGGATGAACGCTCATTATATCAAAGAATTACCGATTGACAGACTTGTCAATCATTTAACCCCATTTTTAGTGCAAGCAGGACTGCTGGGATCAGATGAAGTACAATGCAAACAAGATTGGTTAATTAAAATAGCAGAACTCTTACGAGACCGAATTGAATACTTTGCCCAGGCTCCTCAGGCGTTGGAAGTTATTTTAAACAGCGATATTGTTATTACTGATCCAGAAGCTCTGGAATTATTAAACGAAGAATCATCCAAGCGATTGTTTGAGGCAATCGTCACAAAAATTGAAGCATCAGAAATCCTCGATGCGGATAGAGGAAAAGCGATCTTAAAAGAAATTCAAAAAGAAGAAAAAATTAAAGGAAAACTGCTTTATATGCCTAGTCGAATCATGATTACCGGGGAAATGCATGGTCCCGATCTAACGTTAATCATGGATGTTCTGGGAAAAGATGAGGTATTGACTCGGATCAAATCAGCAGCATCTTTTATGAAATAAATATTAAATGGTCAAAGGAGGAAAGTAAATGAACGAACGAAAAGTTGACAAAAAAAGCGTCGCTGAGTTTATCCTGGTAATTGCGCTTATTATTGCTGCTGGTTATGTTTTGTTTTTTGGCGTGACAATTGGAGTTTACGACATCGGAAATATCAGCAAGAATATCAATTATGGTTTAGATTTAACAGGTGGGGTTAATGTGGTACTCGAAGCAGAAAGTACTGATGGTGATGCGGTTACTTCTGAAAAAATAGATTCTGCTATTTTGACCATCCGCCAACGTATTGATTCCATTGGTGTTTCAGAACCGACGATTATCAAACAAGGTGATAATCGGATACGTGTTTCCATTCCATCAGTAACGGATCAGAACGAAGCATTAGATCTGATTGGTAAAACAGCTCAGCTAGAGTTTTTAGCGCCCGATGGATCAGTAATCTTAACTGGGAAAGACGTCACGGATTCTAAGGGTGTTATGCAGAAAGATAACTCGGGAATTGAAAGTGCTGTTGTTACTTTAAAATTCAATGAGGAAGGCACGAAGCTTTTTGCAGATGCGACCCAAAAATATATTGGACAGGTTATTCAGATCAAGCTGGATGATGAGGTTATCTCGTCGCCAACAGTAAATGTTGCCATTACAAACGGGGAAGCCGTAATCGAGGGAATGGCAGATATTACCGAAGCCGGTAATCTGGCTTCATTGATTCGTGGTGGAGCACTTCCGGTAAAACTGACACCTGTTGAAATCCGAACCATTGGACCTACTTTGGTACAAGATTCATTAAATGATAGTATTTATGCCGGTATTATTGGGATTGGCTTAGTTCTTATCTTTATGCTGGTAATGTATCGGGGTTTGGGCTTTCTGGCAGATCTGGCACTGATTATTTTTATTATGATTGTTTTAACGGTTATGTCGGTGATGAATGTCACGCTGACACTACCGGGGATTGCCGGACTCATTCTAACCGTTGGGGTGGCAGTAGATGCCAACGTTATTATTTTCTCCAGAATAAGAGAAGAAGCCAGGTTGGGGAAATCACTGTTGACGGCTATCGACAATGGTTTTTCAAAGGCTTTTGGGACCATTTTAGATTCAAATGTAACAACCCTGATAGCGGGTTTCGTACTTTTCTTTATGGGAACAGGAAGCGTACAAGGATTTGCAGTTACATTAATTTTAGGGATTGTCGTAAGTATGTTTACGGCGGTCGTAATAACAAAGAAACTTGTAAAATTATTAATAAAAACAGGCTTATTTAACAGTAATGCTTTTTATGGAATATAGGGAGGTGGAAATAGTGAAAAGAATACCAGTTGCAGAAAAATGTAAAGTTTGGTTTGCCATCTCTTTGGTATTGATTACAATCAGTATCGGTTCTCTGATTATCCAGGGATTAAATTTTGGGATTGACTTTGTCGGTGGAACTATTGTCACCATGGAACTCAATACGACCTTTGAAAATGCTGATGCCCGAGCCATCGTTGATAAATTTGATTCGGAAGCCGATATTACATATGCCGGTGATGCTAAAACGCAAATTATTATTACCACGAAAGAAAGTTTAACAAAAGAAGAAAGCCAGGAATTGTTTGCAGGTTTTAAAGAAAAGTATAATTTACAAGATACTAACTTATTATCTGTAGATTCGGTCAATGCTTCGATTGGTGCGGAAATGGCTAATAAATCAATTTTGGCAGTTGTCGTTGCTGTTGTCTTAATGTTGATTTACATTACCTTCCGCTTTGAGTTTTTATTTGGACTCACCGCAATTTTTGCTTTAATTCATGATTTAATTGTAGTTGTGGGGGTATATTCAGTTTTCCAGATTCAGGTAAATTCGCCTTTTATTGCAGCGATATTAACGATTCTGGGGTATTCAATTATGGATACTGTGGTTGTCTTTGACCGGATTCGAGAAAATCGGCCCAAATTTGGAAGATATGCTTATGCTGATTTGGTAGATACCAGTGTAACTCAGACCATCGGACGTAGTATTAGTACCTCAATGGCAACATTTATTGCGATAACCGCCCTTTATATCTTTGGCGTTCCCGCAATTCAGGATTTTGCATTACCATTAATGGTGGGTATCATTTGCGGAACTTATTCGTCAATTTTCAATGCCAGTGCTTTATGGTATGTCATTAACGAATATCGTCATAAAAAACAAGTCAGTGCTAATGCATAAAAATAGTCAAAAAATTATTTAATTAAACCAAGCGTCAGAGGGATAAACTCTGACGCTTTTTCAATAAAGACTCATAAGAAAACATGGTTAGATTTTATTAAAATGAATAGCACAATAGAGGTATAAACATGACAATAAAAACAAACTGGATACGACGGCAGCAGCGTTCACCCATAAAACCGAATCATAACGAAGCAGTTTTTAAGAATGAATTGAAAGAGAAATTAGGATTGAGTACATTTTTAATTGAGATTCTGATTAATCGCGATTGCACGTCAATTGAGGAAACCAAACGGTTTCTTAATCCGACCACGTCCGACCTGCATGATCCCTTCTTATTTGAAGATATGGAAAAGGTCGTCAATCGGATTCTTCAAGCTAAAGAACGCAATGAGATGATTTGTCTCTATGGAGATTATGATGCTGACGGAACCATTGGGACTTCAATCTTATTTAAGTACATGAAAACCCATGGATTCAATATTTCTTATTTTATTCCCAATCGGTTGATAACTGGTTATGGCCTTCATCAAACCCCGCTTGAAGATATCATCGATTCTGGGGTTTCATTACTGATTACGATTGACAATGGCATTTCGGCAAATGAACAGGTAGATTTTTGTAACGAACATAAGTTGGATGTCATAATTACCGATCATCATGAATGTCACGGCACCTTGCCAAATGCATTGGGAATCATCAATCCCAAGCTGCCCAATACGGCCTATCCTTTTAAAGAACTATGTGGAGCAGGAGTGGCGTTTAAACTGCTACAGGCTTTGTGTCTGGCAACGAAAACTGTGATTGATTATCAGGAGTTTATTGAATGTGTGGCATTGGCAACAGTAGCGGATCTGGTTCCACTTCAGAATGAAAACCGTTGTTTCGTTTCATTGGGACTAAATTATTCAAATCAATGTCCCAAAAATCCGGGCATCCGTGCGTTAATCGAAGTGAGTGAATTAACGGAACTGAAGGCCTGGCATTTTGGATTTGTATTGGGTCCCAAAAT
>JAKLQL010000278.1 GCA_022013395.1 Acetobacterium sp. | reverse complement strand
CAGACCGACCCAGTCGCCGATTGTCTTTTTACAGCAACTGGGCCGGGGTCTGCGCAAGACCCGGGGGAAAAACTATGTCAACGTGCTGGATTTTATGGGCAACTATCAAAAAGCCAATCTGGTGCCCTTTCTGTTGACCAGCGAACCCCAGCCGGAACCATCCGGCCGATCCGCCTTCCGGCTGCCGCAGGAAGACGACTACCCGGTGGATTGTCTGGTCGACTTTGATTTCAAACTGATTGATCTGTTTAAAAAGATGGCACAGGATCAGAAGAAAATTAAAGATCGGCTGCTTGATGAATTTGACCGCATCAGCGATGAACTGGGGCGACGGCCGCTGCGGCTGGATCTCTATGTCCATCTGGATGAATCCATCTATCAGACCATCCGCAGTAAAAAAGACCTCAATCCGTTTCGGGATTATCTGACCTTTCTTGATGCGATCGGCCAGATCACAGTAGCCGAACAAGAATTGCTGGGAACACCGGGACACGCCTTTCTTAAAAATATCGAAAACACTGCCATGTCAAAAACCTATAAAATGCCGGTGCTGCTGGCGTTCTATAACGGCGGCAAGATGAAGCAGGAAATCGATGACGAAGATCTTTACCAGAGCTTCAAGGCTTTCTATGAAAAGGGTTCCAACCGGGTCGATCTGCTCCGGGACAAAAGCACCGCCAATGCCATGGGCTGGGGTAAAAAAGAATACGTCAGCCTGGCCAACCGCAACCCGGTTCATTTTCTGGCCCAATCGGCCGGGGAATTCTTTTATCAAAGCGGTGACCGCTTCTGTCTGGCACCCGAACTGGAAAGTTATCTTGCCAACCCGGTTTTTGTCAAACATTTCAAAGACATCATCGATTACCGGACCAAGCGTTTTTACAAAGAACGGCTGGAAAAACTGCAACAATTATAAGATTTTTTACAGGAGACCACCATGAATAAAACCCTGCACTACTATAACCAAACCGCCCATACCTTTGTCCAGGGCACCATCGACGCCGACCTCAGCAAGCTGCACCGCCGCTTTCTGAAGCTGCTGCCGTTGCAGGCTCACATCCTCGATCTGGGCTGTGGTTCCGGCCGGGATGCCAAAGCGTTTCTGGATGCCGGTTATCAAGTCACCGCCATGGACGGCTCCCAGGCCTGCTGCAAACTGGCCGGAGACTACATCGGCCAACCCGTGCTCTGCCAAACCTTTGAAGAACTGGATTTTGATGCGTCCTTTGATGGGGTTTGGGCCTGTGCCTCGCTTTTGCATGTGCCCTATGCTGAACTGACTGACATCTTCCGGAAAGTCGCCCGGGCCTTACGCCCCGGCGGTTATCTATATGCTTCCTTTAAATATGGGGATTTTGAAGGGGAGCGGAATGGCCGGTATTTTACAGATTTGACAGAAGAACGGCTGGCGGCGCTGATTGAGCCGGTGGCGAGGTTGGCGGTTGTGGAGACCTTTGTGACTGGGGATGTGAGAGAAGGCCGGGGCGGGGAGAAGTGGTTGAATGTGATTGGGAGAACGAATAGAAATAAAAAAATGTAAAAGTTTTAGTACACACGATGTGCGTATGGGTAGGTACAACCTGCAAAAGCATAAGTTTTTTCCAGTAGTTAATTCTCGTTGTATTAACGCTATAATGCTATTAAGGAACGCTAGTTGTATAATATTTTAAGATTGTGAGGCCTAACATGTTCACTGATAATGCAAAAGTTTCAAAAATGGTTGCAGGTGCATATAATAAATTAAAATCATATTATTTTTACGATAAAACTATCCTTTTCATTAAATATAAGATTGCAGTTTTCGAAAGTGATCGCGAAAATTTCGAACTAACGCTAGAAAAAATAACAAATAGCTTAATTAACCAGGATGCTGAATATTTCAATGTGCTTATGGATAAATTAGATTTTAGGATTCTCCCTAAAAAGTTTAAATCAACTGCTTATGACAATGATGTCGTCTCTAATTATATTGATCGAAAAAAAAATATTCAAAAAAT
>JAKLQL010000277.1 GCA_022013395.1 Acetobacterium sp. | reverse complement strand
CCTGGTGGAAAAAGAAGAGATCCAATTAATTATTATGGACGTGATGATGCCGGAAATGGATGGACTGCGGGCAACCATGAAAATTCGGGAAACAAAAAACATCCCGATTATCTTCTTGTCGGCTAAGACCGAAGATAATGATAAAATAATGGGTCTAACCGTGGGTGGAGACGATTATATTACCAAACCCTTTAATCCCATGGAGGTCATCGCCCGGGTCAAATCGCAATTGCGGCGCTACAATACTCTGGGAGGGTGTCCGGAAAAAGTCGGAACCTATCGCACCGGTGGACTGGTGCTGGAAGATGATTATAAACGGTTAACTGTCGATGGTGAAGAAGTAAAACTTACCCCGGTGGAATATAAAATTATGCTTTTTTTAATGTCTGAAAAAGGCAAGGTCTTTTCGATTGATCAGATTTATGAGAATGCTTGGGAAGAACCTGCCTATAATTCAGATAATACGGTAGCAGTTCATATTCGGCGGATTCGTGAAAAAATTGAAATCAATCCAAAAGAACCAAAATATTTAAAGGTGGTGTGGGGTATTGGGTACAAAATTGAAAACTATCTGGACCGATCAGAAATTTAAGATCGCCTGTTCCCTGTTAGCCGTTGTTTTTATTTCCCTTAGCTTTGGGGCTTTATTTGAGGCATACTGGTTCAACTGGGATGGTATGACAAACACGGACAACTATCTGGAGAGTGCCGAGTTGGAGGATAAAGTCCTGACGGCCTATGATAATATCGATCTGGTCTATAATTTTTACAAGAGCGAAGAAAATATTCGTGCGGGAAACACACTAAAACCAGAGGATATTGAGACATTTAAACTAAATAAACTGGCGATGCTGGGAATTGAAGAACCAGACGATATGGGACTTACAACCGAGCAGGAGATGCTGAATGATTCAAGCTTCTGGGCGTCATATACCGCTGAAATTGAAGCTGAAAAAAAACGATTGATTAATGAAGATCTCTACCAATATGAACGACTGAAAAAAGAGCTGGAGCAAACTCAGGGGTTATCCTATATTATTGACAGTAAAGGAATCAAGAACAGTCAACCCAAAGATGCGGATCCGGATGACCTGCTTAATAAACGGGTGACCTTTACATATAACAAGGGGGCAATTTCATCCAGTCTGCCAAAGATTGACAAATTTGAGCCCTTGAACTATTCAGTAGAGCCAGATTTTCAAGTGACCATCGGCTTTGATGATGCTTATATCGCTCAACGGGAAGTCATGTATCAGGCCGAACGACTGCAGTTTCTGTGGCTAATTAGTATTTTTATCGTATTTTTTATTCTGGCGGCTATTAGTGCGCTACTGGCATGCATTTCAGCCGGGCGCAGAAAAGATGTGGACGGCGTCTATCTTTTGCCAATCGATGAATTCTGGATTGATGCTCACCTTTTTTTATTACTGTGTGTAGAAACCATAATTATTGCCACGATTGTATTTTTTTATGATCAGAATTTCCCCAGGGTGGACATGCTATTGCTTTTTTTAGTGGGATCGGCTTTAGGACTGAATTTTTTACTATCACTTGTTCGAATTATAAAAGATGGGAGTTTCTGGGAACAGTTATTGTTTCTGAAACTACTTAAACGGTTTATGGTATTTATGAAAAAACAATTTAAAAATATTGCCAATTATTATAATGATGTCATGAAAGGATCAGCTACTGTGAAACGGTTTATGTTTTGGGCAATTGTTGTGGTTGCCTTAGCCCTGTCGGTACAAGTTCCAATTCTGGGTATCTGTAGTTTTATCTGTATTGTTTACATTCTTTATGTTGGGGGAAAAAAGGCTAAAAAGTATGATCAAATTCTGGAGGGTGTGGAACGCATTAAAAATGGCGAGGTCGATTATAAGTTAGTTGGCTTTGACGGCGTGTTTCAGGAACTGACAGAAGGAATTAACGCCATCGGTGAGGGTATCAATCTGGCAGTTTCGGAAGAAGTAAAAAGCCAACGACTAAAAACTGAGCTACTGACCAATGTTTCCCATGATATCAGAACCCCGCTGACCTCAATTATTACCTCCATTGATTTGTTGAAAAATGGCAAGCTTGATTCAGCAGCAGAGCAGAAATATTTAGAGATCCTGGAAAACAAGGCCCATCGT
>JAKLQL010000276.1 GCA_022013395.1 Acetobacterium sp. | reverse complement strand
TTGATACCAATGGCAGACCTCGAACTTTATTTGCCCTGGACAAGACTAAAGACGCAAACTTCACCGACACTGAGTTTATGACGCTGTCTCTAGTCATTCCCCAGCTAAACAATCTGCATAAGAATTTTTTCTGTCAGCAGTCACGGCAACAAGCTGTTGATCAGCTCTTCTGGGAAACAAGTGACTTAACTCCTCGGGAACTCGAAATTGTCAAGCTGCTGTGCCAAGGTATTTCACCTGCTGTCATCAGTCAGTCGCTTTATATCTCCCAGTCTACCACCAATAAACACATCGCCCATATCTATAAGAAAATGCATGTTTCCAACATACAAGAACTCCTTGTCCGAATGCTGGCTAAAGATTGACTAATGGTTTTGACTGTTGGCCCCCAAGGGTGATCGCTATTTTTGGGGGAACACCTACTCCAGGGGGCAATTCAATATAAAGCAACTGATTATGTTTTTCCCGAAGTTCTCAGTCGGGCTATCTTACGGTGTACTTTTGTTCCAACTGGTTTAAAAATTTATCGAGTTCCTTCTCTTCCATATGGAAACCATGCTTATCCTCAGGATACACACCAGTACGAACATCATTTGCCCATCCGCCGTATGCGGTCGCAGACCACTTGAAGAAGTCAGCATAGACCTTAGCGTGAGCAGCTAGTGAAGGCATCATGTTGAAGGTATCAAAGTCGACCATTTCTGAACCATCAGCAGCACCACCGGCACAGATGGAGACTACCGGTACGCTCAGCTTCTTGGCAATGGCGTTGGTGACTTCGATGGGGGTCAGCTCAATGGTCATTCCCATCATGCCATTTTCCTGATACTCATAAGCCATCCGGAAGACCTCCATCGCATCTTCAGCGGTTTTGCCCAGGCGCTTGTAGCCGCCATGTTTGCTGGTCTGCCAGCCGGACAGCGCACCGACGTGGCCGAACACGACCAGATGGTTATCCGCCATATACTTCAGTGTCTCGTTGTTGACACCCATGGGAAGCAGCGAGTCAGCCCCTTCGGCCATGTACATGGAGCCATACTCCAGCGCTTTTTCCTTGGAGCAGAAAGTCGGAGTCATCATATAGAAGTTGAGATGGATAATCTGAGCAGCCGCACGGATGTCCCGGATTCGCCAGGTTGCGTTGGCAATCTGCATCTCGGTGTTCTCACCGGGTGTTGTCAAGCGGCAGATGTCGCAGTCGGCCATTTCAGCGGCCATTACAAAATACTTGTCTCGGTCGACCGGGCACATCTGCACAATCTTCTCGCCATTATCCTTCTTTTCTTGAAGAAATGCGATTGATTTCCGCCCCTTTTTCATCTTGGACGCTTTAACACCTTGTTTTTCTTCCTTGCTGATTTCGACTTCTTTGTTTTCTTTTTCAGTTGACATACTATGTTTCCTCCTTTATTTTGGGTCATTGCTCATCATCTTTACAAGTAGCTCCACACACAATCAATTCAAATGGATCGTTACTGTTTGCAACATGAACATAAATTTGTCCGCCAGAAGATGTAACCCTTTTCATATTTACTATGATCACAGTATATCAAAAAGAAATTTGCTGGGTAATTAGCAGAATTGCGTATAAAACATTAGTAATTTTAGCCATTGACAAACTTTTTTTCTCGCTTAGAAAAGTCTTTTAGTGCTTAATGTTCGTTGGCTGTCATGACTTGATTGATCATCGCCATGGCAAAAAACGAACTGTTTTCCGTCAATTGGTGTCACGCCGATATTGTTTCAGGTTTTATCGGCATTGAGTCCTCATAAAGTTTGACCTTATTTCGACCCTCACTACTTTGCCTCATATAAAACTTTATCCGCTTTATTGCATGTTTTAATAGCTTCAGCTCACATTTTTTCACAATTACTTATTTTCTTTTACTGTCAGTTTGATTCTGCTCTTCGCATAATCTTTGTTTTGCTTCTTCTACTGTTTCGTCATCTTTAGTAAGATATTGATCCACAAATTTGTCATTTATTTTATTAAAACCATCAACAACGCCATTCTCGATTTTCTTATAACCACCGACTACGCCATCTTCAATCTTTTTGAATCCGCCAACCACTGCTTCCTCAATTTTCTTATTTGCTGCAACAAGTTTGGACTTTGCCATAATTTTTATCTCCTGCAATTTTCATTTTTTAATGCTATCTGCAATTTTCACATGCGCTACAGTGACCAGATTTCGCCCAGATCGCATTAGCAATCGGTGCCCAGTTATCTGCCGGCGCGTGGCATTTCTCCGTCAAATCATGCACGTCTTCTGGGTTCTCCAGATCGGTTGAATGTGCGCCTGACCGGTCTACCGCTTTTTCCAAGGCACCAGGATTATCCAATAGCGGACAGGGTCTTAAATGGTTTTCGTTGAATGGCTGGCCTTTCCGGTATTCCATGAACAGCGGCGACCGCAAGGCTTCCAATAAGGTCTTTTCCCGAATATTGGAATCCGAGTAATGAATAAAAGCGCAGGGTTCCATATCACCATTGGCATTGATATGCAGATAACGTCTGCCGCCAGCCAGGCAGCCCTCGGCATATTCACCATCGTTCCAGAAATCCAGGGTAAACAGCGGTTTGGTCTCCCGGAATTGACGAACCTGCTCATACATGAACGTTCGCTGTTCGGCACTGACCATCAGTTCCGGCACGGCTTCTTTTCCCACTGGCATATAGGTAAAGAACCAGCAGAATTTTGCGCCCCAGTCAATCATCTGATCAAAATATGCTTCCGAACCAATCATCTCGACATTTTTACTGGTATAGCAGCAGGAGATACCAAAGGGCAGTTTCTTTGTTTTTAAAATTTCCATGGCGTTTTCCACCTTTTTAAAGGTTCCCTCGCCACGCCGGAAATCCGTATCGGCTTCAAAACCTTCTACGCTGATGGCCGGAATAAAGTTTTTAACCCGCAGCATTTCCTCGGCAAAGGCTTCGTTAATCAGGGTACCGTTAGTGAATGCCGTAAACTGACAATCCGGATGGGCTTCACAGAGTCTAATTAAATCGACTTTGCGCACCAGCGGTTCGCCGCCGGAATACAGAAAGAAATAGGTTCCCAGTTCATTGGCCTGATTGATGATGCTATCTAATTCTTCATAGGACATATTCAGTTTATTCCCGTACTCGGCGGCCCAGCATCCGGTGCATTGTAAATTACAGGCCGAAGTTGGATCCATCAGGATTGCCCAAGGAACATTGCAATCGAGTTTTTCTTCCATTTTTCGCTGTTTCGGGTAGCCGATCATCCCGGCATTGATTAAAAAATTGCGGAACGTCATCTGCAATACCTCAGTGTCGATGTCGCGATAAAGATTCATGACATACTGGTACCAGACATTTTCAGGATCATCCACAATCGTATGAAATAGCTCCCGTTGGCTTTTCCAATTGTCTTCTTTATCAAATCCATCTACCCAGCTTAACAGTTTGGGAATATTTTCCTCCGGATTACCGGATACGTAACTCATTGCTTTTTCTAATACAAAACCTTTTGCTTTTTCTTTGATGTTCATTGTTTTTTCCTTTCTGTGTCGTGATTAATCTGTCTTAATCGTCGTTAATATCGATCTTGCTCACTCATTTTTAGTAATGCCAAAACACCGGCTGCACATGCCAAACCGACGGCAATAACGGAAAAAATCCCTTTTTGAATTTTTTATTAACTTACAACCTTATTTTA
>JAKLQL010000275.1 GCA_022013395.1 Acetobacterium sp. | reverse complement strand
ATCATTTTTAAAAACAAAAGCTAAACTTGACAATGAAATCTAGTTCAGGTAGTATTTATTAAACATACTGAACGACTATGAATTTAACGCAGAAATGGAGAAATATTATGGATTTTAGCACCTTATGCATACATGGAAATACAGAAAAATACGATAACACCGGAGCCGTCAGTGTTCCGATTTTTCAATCGGCAACCTTTGCTCACCCCGGTGTGGGTGAAAGCACGGGTTACGATTATACCAGACAGCAAAACCCAACTAGGGAACATTTGGAAAATGTGATGATGAAACTTGAGGGCGGCGTCGATGCCATCGCCTTTGCCACCGGGATGGCGGCCATCGGCGCAGTGATGGAACTTTTTTCACCAGGTGATCATATTATTGCATCTGATGATCTTTATGGTGGATCACACCGACTTTTTCATCATATCTGCATGAAAAATGGCATTACATTTAATCTGGTTAATACATCAGAACTGTCTTTAATTGCGCCATTAATCCAGTCAAATACCAAGGCGCTCTTTATAGAAACACCAACAAATCCGATGATGCAGGTAACTGATATTGCCGGAGTGGCCGAAATTGCCAGAAAGCACCAGTTAACATTAATCGTTGATAATACCTTTCTAACTCCCTATTTTCAACAACCGCTTCAATTAGGGGCAGACATTGTTATCCATAGCGGGACCAAGTATTTAGGCGGGCATAACGATACCCTGGCAGGTTTCGCCGTTGTGAAAAATGAGGAAATCGCGGAGCGACTACGATTTATTTACAAGACCACCGGAGCGTGTCTATCGCCTTTTGACAGTTGGCTGTTAATTCGGGGGATTAAAACCCTGCCGATCCGAATGGATAAACAACAGGAAAACGCCGAGAAAATTGCCAACTGGCTATGCCAGCAGGAGAAAATTACAGCGGTCCACTATGTGGGGCTTCCTTCCCATGAAGGGCACGAAATTTCTAAACGTCAAGCCACTGGCTTTGGTGGCATGATTTCTTTTGAGGTGGACAGTGAAGAAACGGCCATCCATATTTTGGAAGGGGTTTCAATTATTCAATATGCCGAGAGTTTGGGTGGGGTGGAAACCTTAATCACTTATCCGATGTTACAGACCCATGGAGATATCCCAGAAGAAGAACGGGAAGCAAAAGGCATCAATAACCGGTTATTGAGATTGTCGGTGGGAATTGAAAGTGCCCAGGATTTAATTGTTGAATTAGCTAGGGTAATAAAGGGGGCATAGGAATTGAAATATAATTTTAATGACATTGTTCAACGGGATAACACCAATTCGATCAAATATGATTTTGCCAATCGCCGGGGTAAACCGGAGGGGCTGCTGCCATTATGGGTAGCTGATATGGATTTTAAAACGCCGGCGCCGGTGGTTGATGCCCTGGTTGAGAAAAGCAAGCATGGTATATTTGGTTACTCTGAAAGTGGGCAGGAGTATTTCTTTACTTTAAAGGATTGGTTTAAAACCCGATTTGCCTGGAATATCCAACCGGAATGGCTGGTCACGACCCCAGGGGTAGTTTATGCTATTGCCACATCAATAAGAGCATTGACTCAAGAAGGTGAGAGCATTATCATACAGCAGCCGGTCTACTATCCCTTTGCTGACATGATTACGATCAATCAGCGAAACCTGGTAGTAAATCAGCTTGTTTATGAAAATGGAAGATATACTATCGATTTTGAAGATTTTGAACGAAAAGTTCAGGAAAACTCTGTTAAGTTGTTTATTCTTTGCAATCCCCACAATCCGGTTGGCCGGGTCTGGACGCGGGATGAACTGGTTCATTTGGGCGATATTTGTCTGAAACATGGGGTAATCGTAGTTTCGGATGAAATCCATCAGGATTTTATCTATCCCGGGCATAAACATCTGGTATTCGCTAATTTGAAACCAGAATTTTTGGAGATCACCATTACCTGTACCGCACCGAGTAAAACTTTTAATCTGGCAGGGCTCCAGGTTTCGAATATCTTCATCGAAAATAGGGAAATCCAAAAAAAGTTTAGAAAGGAGATGCGAAAAGGTGGCTATAATGAGATTAACATTATGGGCATTGTCGCTTGTACTGCTGCCTATTCAAAAGGCCGAAAGTGGCTGGAGGAATTAAAAACTTATCTCGGCGAAAATTTAGATTTTATCAGAAAGTTTTTAAATGAACAATTGCCTCAGGTTAAACTCATCGAACCGGAAGGAACCTACCTTATCTGGCTGGATTTTAGCGAATTGGGATTAAATGAAGAAGCATTAGAAGACTTAATTATTAACAAGGCCGGGCTCTGGTTGGATGCCGGAACCATGTTTGGCATCGGCGGCGAAGGCTTTCAGCGAATTAACATCGCCGCTCCAAGACTGATATTGGAGCAGGCATTGACCCAGTTGGAACGGGCTGTTAATAACAAAGAGTAAACAAAATCAGATTAATTTGAATTTCGGTGTGCATTTTTCGGATGGTCATTCTTTGACATGGTTAAATGTATGCCGAAGTTCTTTTTTTGAAAAAGATGCACGCATTGTATTTCTAAAATAAATGTTTTTTATATGCTAATGTGGGGTATAAAAGTTATAAATGAATTTAAGGAGATATGGTGATTAATATGAATACTGAATATGCAGTTAGCGTTGATAATGAAGTGATAGAGTATATGAATAAACTTGATAAAAAAGAACTGAAACTCGATATTATCTTGACCGGTGGCGGATGTTGCCCGTTCTTTGATGTTTCAGAGATTGATTTTGGAAAACCGGATCAACCGGATT
>JAKLQL010000274.1 GCA_022013395.1 Acetobacterium sp. | reverse complement strand
TGTTACAAATTGCCTTGCATCTTTACATTTACACTGGCGGTATTGCACTGATTGAACCCTATCTGGAGATAGTCAATTTTGCAAGTTACATCCTGATCTTAGTGATGCTGGTATTCAATCTGGACGATTTCTGGGTTATTTTAATGGCCGTTGGAATCACTTCCAATTTTGTGGTGATTTTTATTAATGGGGGACACATGCCAGTTGCCCAGAGTGTTATCGATATTCTGCCCACCGCTTTTGGTGAACAGATTACTCAAGGAACAAGTGCACTGTACGCATTGATTCAACCGAATACCCTGTTGTGGTTCCTGGGCATTAATCTGCCGATTCCGGTACCATACGTTCCCATGATCATGAGTCTTTACGGATCGGTTGCCGGTGTGACAGTGGGCACCATCGTTATGCTAATTGGTTTAATTGGGTTTATCCAATATGTGATGAACAAAAAAGCCTCAATTATGACTGAGGAACGAAATGATCGTGGCGAAGATGAGGGTATTTTTGGTGATGATGAAGATAACGGCATCGACGGTGTATCGATTCAGAATAGCTATCAGGAAGGCTATGATGAGCCGGAAGATATTGAAGATTACTATCGGGATATGGCAGCTACCGGCGGTATTCGTGGCGATCGGGACGAAAATGCTACCATGGTTCTCCCCGAAGCAGGATTTAATACGGATGAAACAGTTGAAATAAAAGATAGCTATGAAACCAAACTCCTCCCCGCCGCCCTGGAAGGGGTGGATTCAGAAATTGGAACCGAAACTGAAGAGATTATTATCAGTAACAACAGTGCTCAGGAAACCCGTGTGATCGAAGAAATCGATGACGGCAGCACCAAAGTTATCAGCAATATCCAGGAAGTGGGAACCTATATCAAAGGCGAAAAAGAAATGGAAGCTGCTGATATGGAAGAGATCCTCAACAGTGATGATGCCGGATTCTTTACCAAGAAATATTATGAAGAAAAACTGGCTGTTGAAAAAGAACGGCTAATTCTTCAAATGCGGGAAATGGAATTGAACAAGGTTGCCAAATCGCTCAGCGATCCCAACGGCGAACCCCACCCAGTCCCCGAATCGGATTTAAGAATTGTCGAAAGCTTTAAGTTAACCGATCTCGATCAGCCGTTTCTAGTGCGTAGTGAAAAAAGTACTTTTGACAGTGGTCTAAAAAGCAAAGACGACGATGATGAAGAATATTCAGAAGATGAAATGCTAACGGTTTGGCAACGACTTAATCTGGAAGATGAAAAACGAAAAGCTGAGCGGCGCAAGCAACTGATGCGAGAAACCAGTCGTGAAGCTGAAACATTAATGAGTGCTTCGCCCCGGGATGATGTGGGGATTCCCTTAAAGGAAATTGAAGAAGTCACTGAGTCTGTGGTCGGGCGTGTTTACAAAAGTTCCGACGAAGACAAGGAAAAGATGCTGGCAAATATGAATGATGATGAACGGAAAAATTTTCAGGAAACTGTCGATGAAAGAAAACGAGCCGGTTATGAACTGGTTGAATTAAAACTCGATGGTAAAGATGTAGCCTTCTGGCGCAAGAAAAAATAAATTTACATAAATTTAATGCAGCATTTAATAGATGTATTTAATACAAATAAAAGAATAAATCCGGGGACTGTATAAAAAAATACAGTCCCTTTTCAATTATATAAAGTTTCATTAAAGAGATTATGTTATAATAAAGTTTAATGTATAAATATAGTGAAAAAGTTATGAAGGAGTGAATGTATTGGGAATTTTAGATCAGATATTTGATAGTAATAGAAAAGAATTAAAACGCATGCAAAAAAAGGTGGACCAGATTCTGGAACTCGACAGCCGTTTCGCGGCGATGAGTGATGATGAGTTAAAAGGTCAAACCTTTTTACTAAAAGAACGACTTGCTCAGGGCGAAACCCTTGATGATTTATTGGTTGATGCCTTTGCCACTGTTCGTGAAACGGGTGCCCGGGTATTGGGAATGAAACATTTCCCGGTTCAGTTACTGGGCGGTATGGCACTTCATGAAGGTAACATTGCCGAAATGAAAACTGGGGAAGGTAAAACATTGGTATCAACCCTGCCCGCTTATCTTAACGCGTTGGATGGTCGCGGTGTTTATATCGTCACCGTCAATGATTACCTGGCCAGACGTGACAGTGAGTGGATGGGCCAAATTCATGAATTTCTGGGTCTGAAAGTCGGGTTGGTTGTTCATGGCTTATCATTTCAGGAAAAACAGAATGCTTATGCTTGTGATATCACCTATGGAACCAATAACGAATTCGGTTTCGACTACCTCCGGGATAATATGGCATCTGCCAAAATTCAACAGGTTCAGCGGGAACTGAACTTTGCCATTATCGATGAAGTCGATAGCGTTTTGGTGGATGAAGCCAGAACACCATTGATTATTTCCGGCAGCGGTGATAAGAGTACCAAACTCTACGCGTTGGCGAATAGTTTTGCAAAGGGCCTTAAGGCTGATGATTATATCAAAGATGAAAAAGCTAAATCTGTCATGTTATCCGATGAAGGGGTTATTAAAGCCGAAAGTTATTTTAACCTTACCAACCTGGCGGATATGGAAAACATGGAAATTTCGCATCACATCAACCAGGCGCTTCATGCCAATACCCTGATGTTTAAAGATCGGGACTACGTGGTTAAGGATGGCGAAATCATCATTGTTGATGAGTTTACCGGACGTTTAATGCCCGGACGTCGCTATTCCAATGGCCTTCACCAGGCCATTGAAGCCAAGGAAAATGTCAAAGTCAATCGTGAATCTAAAACTTTGGCAACGGTAACCTTCCAGAACTATTTTAGAATGTTCAATAAATTATCCGGGATGACCGGGACCGCCAAAACTGAAGAAGATGAATTCCAGACCATTTACAATCTTAACGTATTAACCATTCCCACTAATAAACCACTGATCCGAGAAGATTTGAACGATTTAATTTATAAAAGCGAACAAGGTAAGTTTCTGGCCGTCACCGAAGAGGTCAAACGTCGCCACGCAACTGGACAGCCAATTTTGATTGGGACTATTTCCATTGAAAGATCAGAACTCCTCAGTGGTTATTTAAAACGTAATGGCGTTAAACACAATGTCCTGAATGCAAAATTCCTGGAAAAAGAAGCAGAAATTGTCGCCAATGCGGGACAAAAAGACGCCGTTACCATTTCCACCAATATGGCTGGTCGTGGTACCGATATTGTTCTCGGCGAAGGCGTTATTGAACTTGGCGGGCTTCATATTCTCGGTACTGAACGTCATGAAAGTCGTCGAATTGACAACCAGCTTCGTGGTCGGGCCGGTCGTCAGGGCGATCCGGGTTCATCTCAGTTTTTTGTCTCTCTGGAAGATGATCTGATGCGGGTATTTGGTTCTGAAAAAATCCAGGGTCTGGTCGAAACCATCGGACTGGATGAAGACACTCCGATTGAAAATAAAATGCTGACCAGAGGGATTGAAAATTCTCAGAAACGGGTGGAAGGCCGAAACTTCGATATCCGGAAACACGTGCTTCAATACGATAATGTTATGAACCGTCAGCGGGAACTGATTTACGAACAACGTCAGCAGGTTATCGACGGTAAGGACATGGAAAATGAAATCTGGAGTATGACTGAAACCCTGGTCAATGCTTATGTCAACATGTTTACCGGTGATGGACAATATTATGACGATTGGGATCTGGAAGGCTTACACAAGCATCTGGAAGCCAATGTACTGCCAAAGGAAATGGTATGCCTGCCTGAAAAACCGGACAGTCGTGAAATTTTAGTTGAAACCATTTTAGGCGAATGCCGAAAAGTGCTGGAAGACAAAAAAGAAAAACTGGGGCTGGAACAGTTGCAGAATATTGAACGGGTGATTTTGCTTAGAAGTGTTGATGCGGCCTGGATGGAACACATCGATAACATGGAACAGCTCAAACAGGGGATTGGTCTTCGGGCTTACGGACAGAATGATCCGGTCAAAGAGTACACCAAAGAAGGCTTTGACATGTTTGATGACATGATTATGCGAATTCAGGAAGATACCGTTAAATATCTTTTCAACCTGAATATTCAGGTGGTTCCGGCTGAAGAGGAACAGGTAAAAGCTGTTGATTTCAGTTTGATGAAAACCAACGAAAATGAAATTGAGGGAAAACCTGCCGGTCCGGCCAGTGCCCAGAATAAGGTCGGCCGAAACGATCTTTGTCCCTGTGGCAGCGGAAAAAAATACAAGAAATGCTGTGGTGCATAAAAATAATTGAGGCTGTTGATAAACTACCGCACCGACCAATTGTTAATCTGTTGTATGCGCGCAATTCGAACAGTTGCAATTAAAGATTCGGCTAAATATAGACGTTTCATCGCAACTGTTCGCCTTGAGGCACACAACATGCCAACAATTGTCGGTACTGGGTTATCTTTTTGGACAGTCTGAAATAATTTTCATAATTATTTAACAATAAAAATAGAAGGGGTGTGATGGCGATGATGGATTTGTACGAAGAAAAACAGGTCATCAATGCAATGGAAACGAAACTAAAGGAAATGGGGAATTCACTTTGACCTGCCACGGCTTGTCAAAGAATTGGAAGCGTTAGAAAAGAAAACCGAGAATCCCGAATTCTGGAATGATCAGAAAAGTGCGCAAATTGTTTTAAAAGAGCAGAAGCTGATTAAAATCAAGGTCGATCATTTTAATCAACTGGCTGAAGCACTGGATGATATTATGGTTATGTTGGAGTTGGCAGAAGAAGGGGAATTGCTGGAAGGGTTCAGTGCGTCGATCAAAGAACTTGACGAGAATCTCGACAATTTTCGGACGGAGACCTTGCTTTCAGGGGAATTTGACAGCAACAATGCGATTATTTCTCTCCATCCCGGGGCTGGTGGAACGGAGTCTCAGGACTGGGCCTCAATGTTACTGAGAATGTATACAAGGTGGGCGGAGAAGAAAAAATACAAGGTCAAAACCCTGGATTTACAGCCTGGTGATGTGGCCGGCATCAAAAGCGTCACACTGCTGATTGAAGGGATTAATGCCTATGGCTATTTAAAAACCGAACGGGGTGTCCATCGCTTGGTGCGGATCTCACCTTTTGATTCATCTGGCCGTCGGCATACCTCTTTTGCGTCACTGGATGTGATGCCTGAAGTGGATGAATCGGTAGAGATTGAAATCCTGCCGGAAGATATTCGGATTGACACCTTCCGCTCCAGCGGCGCCGGCGGACAGCACGTCAATACCACCGACTCGGCTATCCGGATTACCCATTTAAAAACCGGGATTGTGGTTCAATGTCAAAACGAACGATCCCAACATCAAAATAAAGATGTCGCCATGAATATGCTTAAAGGCAAGCTGGTTGAAATTATGGAACAGGAAAAGATGGACCATATTGAAGACATCAAAGGCGACTATAGCCAAATCGCCTGGGGCAGCCAAATCCGTTCCTACGTGTTTCATCCATATAATATGGTCAAAGACCACCGCACCAATGTCGAAGTCGGCAATGTCGGCAGCGTCATGGATGGCGATCTGGACGGCTTTATGAACGCTTATCTCAATACCATGGTGTAAATCAGCACGTCATAAATCAGTGAATAAATTAGAAGAATTGTTGGAGGGGAAAATGGCAAAGACCTATCAGGAAATCAACGAAAAAATCGCCAGAGGCGAGGCTGTGGTTGTCACAGCTGAAGAAGTCATCGACATCGTAAAAGAACGGGGCGTTAAAGAAGCTGCCGAATATGTAGACGTCGTCACAACCGCAACCTTTGGCCCGATGTGCTCATCCGGGGCGTTTCTTAATTTTGGACACTCAGATCCACCGATCCGGATGGGTGAGATCACCATGAATGGGGTTGAAGCTTATGGCGGCCTAGCCGCTGTGGACACCTATTTGGGTGCGACTCAGCCGTCTCAAGATAAAGGCATCGAATATGGCGGCGCCCATGTTATTCATGATCTGATTGCTGGCAAAGAAGTCCATCTGGTGGCAAAATCCCAGGGGACTGACTGTTATCCCAGAACCGAACTGGATACCTGGGTAAAGCTGGAAGATCTGAACGAAGCCTATTTGTTTAATCCGAGAAATGTATACCAGAATTATAATGCGGCGATTAACGCCTCAAGCCACCGTATTTATACCTATATGGGGATTTTACAGCCGAATATGGGTAATATCACTTACAGCACCTCAGGCGAACTAAGCCCTCTGCTTAATGATCCGCTGCTTAAAACCATTGGCATGGGAACCCGGATCTTTTTTGGCGGTGCCCAGGGATATGTCTCCTGGATGGGAACCCAATTTAATACCGCCTGTCCCCGGGATGACAAGGGTTATCCTCAGACCCCCGGTGCAACCTTGGCGCTAATCGGCAACATGA
>JAKLQL010000273.1 GCA_022013395.1 Acetobacterium sp. | reverse complement strand
ATATGAAAAAAACATCTGAAACAATTTGAACGTTTCTGGAAAAAAGATACAAAAGATTTCGATTTACAACGAGAAAGCTGTTTAGTAAGAGGAGGAAAAAAAGTGTTTGAATTAGATGGAAATTACGATAATTTCGCAAAAATTCGTGTAATAGGTGTTGGTGGCGGTGGAAATAACGCCATTAATCGAATGATTGAAGCAGGGATGAAGGGCGTTGATTTTATTGCTGTTAATACAGATAAACAAGCCCTTGCTTTAGCTTTGTCTGAAAAAAAGCTGCAGATCGGTGAGAAAATTACTCAGGGACTTGGTTCCGGTGGGAATCCCGAGATTGGGCAGAAAGCTGCCGAAGAAAGCAAAGATGCGATCGCAGATATGATCAAAGATACTGATCTGTTGTTTTTGACAGCCGGTATGGGCGGCGGCACCGGTTCTGGTGCGGCACCGATTATTGCCAAAATTGCCAAGGATATGGATATTTTGACCATTGGCGTTGTCACCAAACCGTTCTCTTTTGAAGGCCGGGTACGGATGCGCAATGCGCAGATTGCCAGTGAGTTTTTACAGGAAAATGTCGATTCTCTGGTGACCATTCCAAATGATCGACTTTTAAGAATGGCAGATAAATCGACTTCGCTGAAAGATGCTTTCAGACTTGCTGATGACGTCTTACTCCAAGGGGTAAAAAGTATCTCAGATCTGATTGCAATGCCAGGACTAATCAGTCTTGACTTTGCAGATGTTAAAACCATCATGAAAGATACTGGCCTGGCTCACATGGGTGTTGGTCGTGCGAGTGGCGATAACCGTGCTGAAGAAGCTGCTAAACAGGCAATTCTCAGTCCATTACTGGAAACTCAGATCGATGGCGCAACCGGCGTGCTACTTAATATCACCGCTGGCGAAGATCTGTCGTTATTTGAAGTGGATAAGGCAGCAAGTATTGCCAGAGAAGCTTCAGATCCTGATGCCAACGTTATTTTTGGTGCAACGATTGACGAATCGCTGGGCGATGAAATCAAAATCACTGTCATTGCAACAGGATTTTTGTCCGGTGGCGAAAAAGAAAAGAAAGCTGTTATCAAAAAAGTTGTTAAGAGTGCCAATGACTCCGTTGGTGAATTTTCAATTCCAGATTTCCTAACCCAAGATTAATACCGATGAAATGTCCGTATTGTGCGTTTGATGACAGCAAGGTGGTCGATTCACGGCCATCTGAAGAGGGGACAATGATCCGCCGTCGGCGGGAGTGTAACAAATGTAATAAACGTTTCACAACCTATGAACGGGTCGAGAACATCCCTCTGATTGTTGTAAAAAAAGGTGGTCAGCGAACTGCTTTTGATAAAAATAAAATATTTAATGGGATGATCAAAGCCTGCGAAAAACGGCCGGTGCCCATTGATTCCATAAAAATTGTGGTTGATGACCTGGAACGGAAACTCTATCAAAGCGAAATGAAGGAAGTTCCATCTTCTTTAATCGGCGAACAGGTGATGGCAGCATTAAAAACCATGGATCAGGTAGCCTATGTTCGTTTTGCGTCGGTATATCGACAATTTAAAGATGTGGCCTCGTTTATGGATGAGCTGGAGCGTCTGATTTCTGAAAAACAGGCTGAGGGAATGCATGAAACAGTTTGAAAAAACCATAAAAAGTGAAGAAATCTACAACGGGCGGATTGTTAAGCTCAGAGTTGATGAGGTTGAGCTTCCTGATGGCAGTTTTTCTAAACGTGAGATCGTAACCCATCAGGGTGCCGTGGCGGTTTTAGTGATCAAGGATGGCCAAATGCTCTTTGTCAAGCAATACCGTATTGCCAGTCAACAGTTACTGACCGAAATTCCCGCTGGTATTCTTGAAATCGGCGAAGATCCTGAAGTTGCTGCCATCCGGGAATGTCAGGAAGAAATTGGTTATCGCCCACTTAACTTGTTTAAATTGGGAGAATTTATTCCAACGCCGGGATATTGTACTGAAAAAATTACGCTCTTTTGCGCCACCGAATTAATCTGGGACCCGTTAGAAGAAGATGCTGATGAATTTATCCGAGTGGTGAAAATTCCCATCCGAACAGCCAGAACCCTGTTTATCAATGGACAATTCATCGATGGTAAAACGGTAGCTGCGCTGGGATACTATTTTTCGATTGCGGGCAGAGAGTGTTTATAGAATAAGAATAATGTTCAATGTGAATAGATGGTTTATTTCAATGCAGAGCATTAGAATGAATCATCTATTTTGTATTATGCATCAAAGAATGAATGCATAAGTTAAGGAGAAATTAATGAAAAGCAAATTTTGTTTAGAGTCAAACTGGGATTTTGTTAAAATTTTCAGACTAAGAAAATCAGCTGTAAGAAATTATGTAATGAGGTGGGCAGATCATGTTTAATTTTACCCCGGACTATTTTTTTAATCTGCTCTTAAGTCTGCCAGGAATTTTGATTGCCATCAGTTTTCATGAAATGGCTCATGGTTATGCAGCTGATTCAATGGGCGATCCAACTCCCAAAAATGCTGGGCGTTTAACCTTAAACCCGCTTAAACACATCGATCCATTGGGATTTTTGTCGATGCTCTTATTCCGCTTTGGATGGGCTAAACCGGTGCCGGTCAACCCCGGAAACTTCAAAGACCGAAAAAAAGGAATGATTGTAGTATCTTTAGCTGGAGTTATTACTAATTTAATTCTTGGCTTTTTTGGGATGGCCGCTTATTTGGCAGTAGTTCCCTTGAATAATGAAGTACTGCTGATTGTTTTACAGTATGTTTATATTTATAATATTATGTTTGCGGTGTTTAATATCATTCCCATTCCACCCTTGGATGGATCTCAGATTCTGGAATTGTTTTTGCCGCCAAAGGCGAAGATGACCTATTATAAATATCAGCGGTATGGAATGATTGCAATTTTTGTTCTGGCTCTGACCGGATTGTTGGGAATCATCATTAACCCCGTTATTAATGGAATAGTGAGTTTGTTTTCAATGATTCTACTGCCAATTTTCAATCTAATCTGGTCTTAGCAATGGCATACGCGGTAAGTTT
>JAKLQL010000272.1 GCA_022013395.1 Acetobacterium sp. | reverse complement strand
GCACTCTTCTTCTGTTTGTCAAACGATAGACAATTTACAAAGATGCGATCAAAATTCTCGCCGTTGGACAATTCAATGACATCAATTTTAGTAACCAGGCTTTCCATTTCATCACGATATTTCTGATTTAATAAGAATGCCAAGCCACCTGATTTCGAGGTATTGCCGACAAAATCAATTTTGCCTTCAAATTCTTTTGGCAGCAAGCCAATGTTAATCAGGATTTTTGCTCGAAAATGAAAACCAACAGATCCGGCAATCTGAACTTCATTAACTTCTTGCGCCTTAAGATTTTTGGCATCCATCAAAAACTCAATGCCTGCTCTGACGGCCCCCTTTGCCAGTTGCACCTGTCTGATGTCCTTTTGGGTCAGATAAACACCGTTGGCGACCTCAAAAGCAATTTTCCCGTCGATTTTAACCAGTTTATCTTTTAAATTCTGTTTGAGTTCACTGCTTTCCAGAGAAGCTAATCGTCCCCGCTTATCGATGACTTTGTGGACGACCAGCTCACCGACAATGTCA
Source organism: Acetobacterium sp. (assembly GCA_022013395.1). GTDB lineage: Bacteria > Bacillota > Clostridia > Eubacteriales > Eubacteriaceae > Acetobacterium. The sequence continues at coordinate 5,019 of JAKLQL010000272.1, read as the reverse complement.
AGCAAGCCACTGCCGCAAATACCAATCGGTTCGCCATCTTCGATGGTTCTGATGTCAATGCTGCCATCTTCGTTAATTTCGAAATATTCAATAGCACCTTTTTCAGCCCGCATCCCATAAGAAATGTTCATCCCCTCAAAAGCCGGTCCAGCCGCAGTAGAGGTTGCGGTAAGGGCACCGTGATCAGATAAAACCATTTCCCCATTGGTGCCGATATCAACAAACAGAGTGACTTGTTTTTTGTCTTGCAGCCGGGTGGCTAACACTCCAGACGTAATATCCGGTCCGACAAACGATGAGATAATCGGTGGCAGATAAATCGAACCAAATTTGGATATGTTCAGCAGATGTTCATCGAAATTCAAACTGCTTCCGCCTCTTAACAACGGTGTATAAGGATATTTACCCAGTGAATAGGGATTTACATTAGCGGCCAGATGGATCATACAGGTATTTCCACTATAAATCACTTCATAGATATGCTGTTGATCAATGCCAGCATTTTTGGCAGCTTTTTCAATCAGTTTATTCAATTCTTTGGTAATCATTGAATACATCGCATCCAGACCGTTTTCATCAGAAGCATATTTAATCCGGGATAGTACATCCTGGGCATGCAAGCTCTGTGGATTTAATGCCGAAACGGAATGCAATTCTTCTCCGGTATTGATATTTACCAGGGTAGCAACCAAGGTGGTCGTTCCAATATCAACAACGACGCCGTAATTCTGGGCTGAGGTATCACCAACTTCTTCCCCTAAGATCACTTCGCCGGCAGTGATAATGGTCTTCCCATTGCCATTATGGGCTTTTTTAATAAAGCTGTTGACATCAATGTCAAAGCTTTGTCCATGATTGAGTATTTGCAGTGTTTTATTGAGATTTTTGGCGACGGCTTTGACTTCAACGTTGCCTGTCACCTTGGTTTGACATGACAGCACATAACCCTGCTTTTTTTCTTCTTCAGGCAACTGATGTTTGCCATATTCTTCGATATTTTTGAGACTTGCTTCGGCAAGCTGAACCTTGCATTTGCCACAGACCCCTTCCGAATTACAAGGTGATTCGATGACAATCCCCAACTTTTGGGCTGCCTCTAAAATGGTTGTGCCTTTGTCAACGATAATGGCCTTATTTTCTTCAATAAAATTTACATTTACCATGATTTAAGCCCCCTTGACGCGACTGGTCATCGCGGTGATATTTGCCAGCGGTGTAGATGTACTCAATCCGCAAGCTGGCGCAATAATATTTATTCCATCTAATTTTAGTTTTTCGGTTTGTTTTGAAACTTTTTCGGCTTCGCCAAATTCTAACAGATAGGTGCTGAGATTGCCCATGGTGGTTAACTCGGGATAATCTTCTTTTAGTTTTTTTAAGCTGATCGAAGAATCGGTGCTGATGGCATCAGACTTAATTTGCGGAACAAATTTTCTGACCGCATTCATTTTTCCGCAAATATGTACAATAACCGGGGTATTGGTTTCGTGGATGGCATCGATGATTTTATTCAAATACTGAACTGCATATTCATCAAACATCGCTGGTCCTAATATTTCTCCGGTTGCTGTCGGATCGGCAATGGTAATCACACTGGCCCCGCTGTCAATCATCAGCTTTGCCAGTTCAATAATATGATTTGAGGCATAATCAACTACCCGATGCGCCTCACTGGGATTTTTTCTTAATTCCTTTAAAAATGGAATCGGATCAACCAATGATGCGGCGGTGCTTAATGGACCGGTGATACTGCCAAACACTGGTACGTCCGGATATTTTTTTGATAAACTATAAGTCGCTTCAATGATGGTGTTAACCCGTTTATTTTTCGCCATGGCGCCATAATCTTTGTAAATAACTTCTTTGACTGAAGGAAAGACTTCTTTTTGAATTTTGGGCTCACATGCCAGGGTTCCATAATTAATCTCACTTCCCAGTACTTCGGCTTCTACCGTCATACAAAAGGGGATCCCGAAATTTTCAAAACCAGTATTTTCATGCACATCATTGGCAATGTCCGCCATCAGTTGGCTGTCGTGGTGCCCGTCCGGTAAAGTATGACCGGTTTTGTTCATAACATCAACGATGGCCGAATTCATCATGCCACCGGGACAGATAACCGGTGCGCGATCAACGGATTCTTTATTTAATGAACGGAGTATTCGTTCCTTTGGTGTTAAATCATTCATTATTCATTCCTCTTTCTTGGCTAGCATTCTAATTTATAATAAACTAAATCGCAATAAACTAATTTTTTTTATTGATTCCAAAGTCTTCTTCGGTGATCTCTCCCAAAGGCGGAACCTTAATAAAATTCAGATCGTCCCAGGGACCTGCAATTATTTTTTTAATAAAAGCAGTCTCTCCTTTAACGGTTAAATATTCAGCGCCAAATAAGGTGGCAATTTCTTTTGATTGTTCGATAACCTCCTCCTGACACTCGGCTGTTGTCTCAATAAATAAAACCTTATTATAACCATCGTACATTCTCTCCAGCATCCGCTTGGCTTTTTTTTCTCCCAAACGATTCAAAATGCGGTGATAATCAGAAATGATCGTCTTTTCAGTAATCATCCAGCCATTGCTGAGGTAAAATGTCCCTAGTTCTTTTTTAAAATCACAGGCACTGCATTTATCGGAGCTTAAAAAAATTGAGATACAATCGTGGACTCTGGGAATAATCAATTCGCTGGTTTTTGATGTTAAACCACTGGCCGCCCCGCCGCATAAACCGAAGGCTAGGATTATTTGCTGATAATCCTGGGACGCATCGATGATTCGCTGTAATTCTACTTTTAATTTTGGGGGATAAAGATGAAAATCCATGGAAACAAACTCATAATCACGATTAGCAATTGGCTCTAACCGTTTTATTTCTTCCTGCATCACTTCGCATGCGATTACTTTGATCTTCATATTAAAATACAGTGACTAGCTTTTCTTTATTGAGTTCATGGCCAATGACAGTAATACGTCCGATTTCATCGGGGTCAGATTGTCTGATTTCAAAAGCATTGGGAACAAAGTCAAATTCCACCCAATTCACATCATCAACCTGAACCTTACCTTTTGATCGGACAACCTTCCCAAAGTTACTTTCATCTTTGAGCCCTTCAAAAATACTTTTTAAAAGCTCGACGGAGAATATTTTAGGGGTCTCAATTCCCCAACTTGAAAAGATATCGTGATTATGATCATCTTCGTCATGATCGTGGTCGTGATCATGCACGTGGTGATGGTCATCATCGTTGTCGACTAATAGCTGTTCGCCATCTTCTTCTGAAAGACCAATCAGTTCAACCCCGCTTAAATCATCCCAGGGGGTGGTCACAATCGATGCTTTTTCATTAATCGCTTTGATTCTGGAAACAACTTTTTGCAGTTCATCTTCCCCCACATTTTGGGTGCGGCTCAAAATAATTGTACTGGCATGAACAACCTGGTCTTCATAAAATTCACTGAATAATTCAACAAACTCTTCATACATGGTTACATCAACTGCCGCGATTACCAAATTGAGATTGATGTCATAAACCCCTTCCAGTTTTCTGACAATCTTAACGATTTCTGACAGCTTTCCAACCCCGGACGGTTCGATGATAATTCTTTCTGTTTCTTTCGATTCAATGATCTCTTTTAGCGTATTGGTAAAATCACCGACAGTTGAACAGCAAATGCAGCCTGCTTTGATTTCTTTTATTTCGATATTATATTTTTTTAAAAACGCCCCATCAATCGGAATTTCACCAAACTCATTTTCGATTAAAGTTACTTTTTTTGAATACACTTTTTCGTCAATCAGCTTTTTGATTAAAGTGGTTTTGCCGGCACCAAAAAAACCAGAAAAAATATCAATTTGTATTGTCATACTTTCACTTCCCTATCTGTCATAAATTCAATTTTGATCAATGACAACTATCATTTATGCTTGATAGTTATCATTGATCAGCTAGACTAAATCTATTTTATTCTATATTTAAAATCACTAAAATATTATATCGACCATCGTCCGTATCTTCGGGACGCTTCTACCATTGCGGCAGCATTTAATAAATTACCATTAGGAGGGAATTCACAGCCCGATGAAAGGATGAACCCAGCATGATGCTTTTTAAAGATATCAAGTTGCTTTGTACAATCTTCCAACACTTCATCACTTGTAAACACTAATCCTGTTTCCGCCGGATCGGAGTATCCAATGGTGATAATCTTATCGCCCCATGTTTTGGCATGTTCTTCCCAGTCTTTAGCGCCATGAGCCGGATGAGCAACGGAAATAGCAACGGGATCAGACCACTTAATGACTTCTTCGAAATAAACACCGCCACCGCAATTATGAATGGCCACAGCCGAACCGGCTGCTCGAATCGCATCAGCCAGACGTTTTAAATACGGGCCTTCGAATTTTTCCCAGGTGGTGTTTCTTAAAACGGTTCCTGAAGAATAGAGCGGATCGATAACGATGGAATGGGCACCAGCTTCAATCTGAGCAATGGCATACTCAATCAGTACATCCGTGATCACATCAACAGCAGCCAGTACTTCTTCCGGGTGTTTAATTAAATCCACAAACAATTCTTTGTGTCCTCTGATCTGAGACAGAACCCCTAAAGGACCATAAAGGAAACCAAAGATGGCCACTTCGTTACCTTTTGCCTCGGATAAGCCTTTGACCATATCGATGACCTGTTTCATCCGTTTTGTTTCACGTGGATTGACTTTTTTTATTTTGTCATATTCACCAGCGGTTTTTATAAACTGGTTATTAAAATCTGGATAGGCGGTGCTGAATTTTGGATAAATAATTTCTTGGCCAAAGTCAGCCGCTTCAACCGAAAGGTCAACCAAAAGCAAAAAGGCATCCTGGCCGATTAATTCCTGGGCAGCCAGTAAACTCTGAGTGGCAATTTCGGCATCCTGAGACCATTTATCATAGCGCGAACCCAAAATTCGATAGGAAGCACCACACACTAGTGGAATCGCAGGAATACGATCAACTTCTTTTCGTTGCAGCGTCAG
>JAKLQL010000271.1 GCA_022013395.1 Acetobacterium sp. | reverse complement strand
GCTCCAATTTTTTATTTAACTTTTGCCCTCATCATTTTGTTCCCACCAAAAATTGTGGTTTAAAAAGTTTCTTTAACTAGAGTATACTCCCCTAAGAAATTAAGTCAAGCGCGTAATCATTTTCAGGCTGATGTAACTGTTTTCACGGTTAATCTCTTAAGCAAACTCACAGATTTTTTAAGTTCTTCGCCTCCCGGATCTCCCCCATGGCAACTCTTTTTTCCCGGACCGATTTAAGTCGGTCGATTAATTCTTCCTTTTCATCTAACCGGATCATTTCTTTCATAGCTTCCAAACTGGACTCAAATTTGTCAATCTGATCCAAGAGATTTTTGCGGTTGCACATAAACAGCTCGGTCCACATTGGCCCATTAATCATGGCAATTCGGGTCAGATCTCCAAAGCTGCCGCCCTCAAAATCGGTAATGGCGAGATCATCTTCACAATCCACCAAGGCAGCGGCGATCACATGGCAAAGCTGGGAGGTGAAAGCGATTTTTTCGTCGTGAATTTCGGTGGTCGTCTCAACAATGTGATTAAATCCCAAATCGGTAATGATATCCCGGATTAATTGAATATTATCTGGCTGATTGCTGGGCAAGGGTGTTAGGATATAGTTCCGGTTTTTAAAAATCGAATCATCGGCGCCCCCAAAACCTTCCTTCTCGCTTCCGGCCATGGGATGACCCGGAACATAGTCAATATCTTTTCTGAGCAGATTCCCCAAGCTTTTAAAAACAATTTCCTTCACGCCGATAATATCGGTGACCAAAGCCCCCGGTTTGAAGTCTTCCATGTACAGAGCCAAAAATGCCAACGTATCCATCGGTGTGAGGCAGATAAAAACCAGATCACATTGGGGCAACATTTCCTGAAGCCCCGCTGAATCGCTGACGCCGGCATCGATCACACCCTGGGTCAGTGCTTTTTCAATAACGGCCGGGTTTAAATCATAACCCCAAATTTGTTTTGGCCCCTGCTTCCTGAGTCCCATGGCCAGCGCACCGCCCATCAGGCCCAGGCCAATAAAGCCTACAATGGAATCTTCTCTTTTTTTCATTACATCACCTTGTTTTCAAATTCCGCATATTTTTTCACCGTGATCATGATTTTATGGAATTGTTCTGGAGTAATCGATTGTTCACCATCACAAAGAGCTTCTTCCGGATTATTATGGACCTCTATCATTACGCCATCTGCACCAGCCGCAATGGCCGCTTTGGTTAATGCTTCCACGGTCCAGGCCAGACCGGTGGCATGGCTGGGATCGATAATAATGGGTAAATGACTTTTCTGTTTTAACACTGGGATACAGCTGATATCCAGGGTGTTTCGGGTCGCTGTTTCAAAGGTTCGAATCCCCCGTTCACACAAGATGACCTTATTATTCCCTTCCTTCATGATGTATTCCGCTGACATCAGGAATTCCTGCATGGTGGATGACATTCCCCGTTTTAGCAGAATCGGCTTGTCGATTTTTCCTAATTCTCGAAGCAAATCAAAATTCTGCATGTTTCTTGCGCCAACCTGAATGATATCCACATCTTCAAAAGCATTCAGATGTTCCAATGACATCAGTTCACTGACAATTGGCAGTCCAGTTTCTTTTCTGGCGATTTTTAAAAGTTCCAATCCTTCGTAACCTAAGCCCTGGAAAGCATATGGCGAGGTTCGTGGTTTGAAGGCGCCCCCACGAAGAAAGGTAGCTCCCGATTCTTTGACACTTCTGGCAATCGAAACAATCTGTTCTTCGCTTTCCACTGAACATGGGCCAGCCATGACGCTAATGGTTCCCTCGCCCACTTTTCTGCCCTTGACATTAATGATCGTATCGTCGGGATGAAAAAGCCGATTAGCTTTTTTATAGGGTTCCTGAACCCGAAGCACATTTTCTACAATACGATTTGAACGGATTTTTTCCACATCTGCCAAAGTTGTATCCCCTACTATTCCCAGAATGGTGTGATCCACACCTTTTGAATAATGAATATTTAGTCCCTGTGTTTCAATCATCTTGATCAACCTCTGAACATCTTCTTCTTTTGTGTTAGGTTTAACTACTATTATCATATCTTCCTCCATTATCTTTCTCACTAACTACTTCACGCCATTTTTTATCTTCTGTGCACGGAAGACCACCGGAATCTGCATTTGCCGTTCCGGTGATTCGCAGATAGTTTACAACCGCTTGCCAGCTAATTATTTGGTTGTTTATATTTGCGAAAAAAAAAGGAGACTTCCTAAGAAGCCTCCTAAAAATCAACTTTTATTCAATACACATGTATCGCTAAAAATTTCTCATGGGTTGGGATTCTCAAAGGAACTTAATTTATTGCACGCAAAGTAACCAAAGCTAAAGAACCAATAGCTTTGGGTGTTAACGTAATAATATTCATTTAAGTTTCTTCTTAATTCTTCCATGATATTCCTTTCAGGACACATTAACACAAGAAAATAAATTTCTCCACAACCTTGTTGAACGGTAACGTGTATTTTGGTTTATTATAGACTT
>JAKLQL010000270.1 GCA_022013395.1 Acetobacterium sp. | reverse complement strand
GGTTATATTAATATCAACAACGAAAAAATGTCCAAATCCAAGGGCAACTTCTTTACTGTTCGGGATATTGCCAAAAAATTTGACCTAGAAGTGGTGCGAATGTTCTTACTGATGGCTCACTACCGCAGCCCGGTAAATTTCAGCGAACCGCTGTTGCAACAGGCCGCCACGGCCTTGGAACGCCTCTATACCGCTAAATTCCAGATGAGTTTTCTGCTGGAAAATGCCACCGTCGAAGTAGCCACCGCTGAAGAAAGCCAATGGATGGATTCACTGGCAAAATATAAAAAAGATTTTGTGGCTGCCATGGAAGATGATATTAATACTGCTGACGCCATCGCCGTTATTTTTGAACTGGTCCGGGATCTTAACTCCAACCTGGACGCCACTTCATCCAAACCGACTATTATCGCCGGACAGGCACTATTTACCGAGCTGGCCAATGTATTAGGGCTGGCCGTTAAAGCCAAAGAAACCAATCTGGACGAAGCCGTAGAAGATTTGATTGCCCAGCGGCAAGCAGCCCGAAAAGCCAAAGATTTTAAACGGGCCGACGAAATCAGAGATGAATTGCTGGCGATGGGCATTGTATTGGAGGATACCCGGGAAGGTGTTAAATGGAAAAAAGCCTAACCTTAACTCCAGCAAGTGCAGAAAATCTGAAAGACATCAAGGACACCATCGACAAAAGCTATACCATTGAACAGGCCGCGGCTATGAATCCGCTGGCGCTGGCCTATATTGGCGATGGCATCTTCTCGGATCTGATCCGCAAATATTTATTAGGTTGCGGCCATCAGAATGTCAATTTCATGACCAAAACCTCCATCACTTACGTGCGCGCCAGTGCCCAGGCTCAAATCGTCCGGGCGCTCCTGCCGGAGCTTTCCGAAACTGAAGAACGGATGGTCAAGCGGGGACGAAACACCGCCTCTCAAGTCCCCAAAAATGCCAATCCTTCGGATTACCGTTATGCCACCGGCTTTGAAACCCTGATTGGTTATCTCTTTCTCTGTGGCGAGACGACTCGGATGAATGAGCTGATCGTTAAAAGCATTGACATTATTAATCATCTGGTGCCCGTAAAATAAAAAATAGAATCGCAAATTCAAATAAAAAAATCCTGCCAAAGATCACTCTTTGGCAGGATTTTTTATTGACTAAGCCTGGACTGCCACTGGGGCTGTTG
>JAKLQL010000269.1 GCA_022013395.1 Acetobacterium sp. | reverse complement strand
CCAATTGTTGAAATACCTCGGCAATGGTATCCAATTGCTGATTGGTATATAAAATATTATCTGCCAATTCTGTAACATTTATTTCAGTCTGACTAATCACCACATCAGAACTATCAATCACATCATTAATCTGATTGGCATAGGAACTGAAATTTTTAAAATCATCATTGATGTTGGTAGTCATTTCGCTGATGTTGGTGATCTGTGAATAGGTATGGGCTACATCGTCCATATAGTTGGAAACTTCGACTTCTTCCTGCATCAGCAGTTCAATTTTTTCTTCAATATGTTTGACGCCAAACTGAATACTTTTTTCCATGGTTTTATCACCCTTTTGAGCAACGAACACCGCATCATTTATGTTGTTGTTATTCACACAATTATTTTCTAACAAGTTCATCTCCAATTCCCTTACTCAAATACAGCCAGAACCATGGTTTGATTAAAATGCTGCTCGTTCAACTGTTCGCCATATCCTGCAAATCCGACATAATTTCCCACTTGACTGCCTACGTTGGTGGCGAAATTATTTAAATCATTATTGGATTCAAAGAGCATCGATCGGGCCAGACAATTAACCATTAATGTCAAACTCGGCCTGCTGCATTCCTGTCGCACTTGATTCAAGGTTTTCTGAAGGACGGTTTTATAATCATCGGGCTCCAGTAAAACCATTTGTGAATTATTATAAATTCTGGCATGATATTCCATTCCGCTGCCATTGACAACCTGGTTGTTGGCAACAATGAACATCTCGTTCCCAATGATGCGTCCCAAAGGATAACTATCCAGATATTTAGGCAGTTCGCTGACGTTGACCCCTAATGCATTGGCCATGACCTTGGCGGCTGGTTTGTGATCATATTCATAAACGATGCGTTTCCGCACATCTACCTTGGTGGATTTAAAATAATGCTTGGTTGGCTTGTAGATATTTTCGCGATATAATCTGATCTTTCCGCCCAGATTTTCAATCATCACAAAAACGCAGGCATTTTGATAGATCGCACCATTTAAAGCAACGATTGTTTTTTCTGCCCGTCCTCGATCCCCGGAGGAACCTCCGAAAACCGGTATTTTCTTTTTCGACAACACCGCGTTTAGAGTTGACAATACTAATTCCTCACAACTGATCAGAGCACTGGCAAACTCCAGACAGATGGTGTTCTCAGGCTTTTTAAACTGTGCTGCACATTTTTCAACCTGTTCCACATATTTGAGCGGATACACATCTGCATCTTCCAATAATCCGGCTTCACACTTAATGCCGTCTTCAAAACCGATAACCATTAGCGTTTCTTTATAGGCACCTTCTTTACAGAATGCTGCAAAGGTGGTGGCTCCCATTGATACAGTATCAGGATAATTAGCTTGAATTCTGCTGGCATAATGTGAGAAATCATCAACTCCTGAAAAGAATAAAATTAACTTGGGGTTTTTCAGCTGGCCAGTTGCCTCCCGGATGGCGTCAGCTGGATTACTATTACTACTTTTTCCAATCTTATAATTCATCGTTACTCCTTTTCACATAATTTAAATATCAATAATTAAATTACACGGAGTTAATATTACACTAATTCAATTATTCATGCAATCCAAGAATTGTAAAATTCTGAAAATATTCAAAGAAAAAACTCAAATTAATAGCAATTCTAACTAAATTGCTGTTTATTTGAGTTAACGTTCTTTTATGCTTCGATCGTTTATAAATTAAAAGCTCTGTCTGAATTTTTTCTCCAGACGATCAACCGTCTCACTGTGGCCCGAGAGAATGGAATAAATGTCTTCCAACTTATTCGTTCTAAAGAATATAGCCTCGGCGTTTTTGTATTCTGTGTAGACGGGAACACATCCACGGTTATTTAAAGTCGCCAATTATTTAGTCATTTAACGAATTAATTCCTTGTTCTTTAAGCCGCTCTAATGCTTCTTTCGTTGCTTTAATTTGCTCCGTTGGATGCCCCTGCCAAATCGAAACTTCTCCTACAACTCTAAATGGTTCAGTGGAACGATAAGATTTAGTTGGATTACCTGAGAATTTTTTATCTGTTAAATCGGGGTCGTTTTCGATTTTTCCTGTTGGTTCTACTAAATAAATTCTTTCTCGTCCTTCACCAATAGCAAGTTCAGCTCCCCAAATTGCAGCATCTAATGTCGCAGACAAGAATATGTATTTCGCATTTTTTCTCTGCTCGTAGTTTGAGTTATAACCAACTTCAATTAGAGCTCCGACTTTTAAGTCTGCCTTTGTTCCGTGAAAATAAGTTTGAGCAAATGGCGTTGCCCCTTGTCCGCTTAGATTTTGTTCATTATTTTTTCGTTCCATTGTCATGTTCCTTTCCTTCACTGTTTGGATCGATCGCCACAAAGTACGTGCATTTGTTTTTAAATAGTAAAATTATAGCACAAAATAAGAAAAAGCCCAGTAATACTGGACTTTTAATGTACCTACTTTTATATTCTTGACATCAATACGACCGTCTCAACGTGTCCGGTTCCCGGAAATAAATCCACTGGCTGAACCGCCTTGATGGCATAACCGGCTTCGGTCATAAATTTGAGGTCTCTAGCCAAAGTTGATGGGTTACAGGAGACATAAATAACCTGAGGTGTTTCCAGCTCAACGATCGCAGCCAATAAGGATTCTTCGCAGCCTTTTCGTGGCGGATCGAGAATAATCAGATCTGGTTTGATGCCTTCTTCTTTAATGATCTTGAGCATTTCATCTTCAGCTTTGCCCAAATGGAAGGTCGCATTCTCAATCTGATTGAGTCCGGCATTTTCCCGGGCATCCAGGATGGCATCGCCAACGCTTTCAACCCCGACGATTTGTTTGGCCTGACTGGCCAGATAAAGACCAATGGTGCCAGTACCACAATAGAGATCAAACACCGTTTCGCTTCCCTTCAGGTCAGCAAAAGCTTTGATGGTATCATAGAGCTTGACGGTCTGTTTGGAATTGACCTGGAAAAAGGAGTTGGGTGAAATGGAAAAACTGAGATCACCGATCTGTTCGACCAGTCGCGCCGCGCCATGAACACAGAGACTTTTCTTACCTAAGATCACATTACCTTTTTCTCGATTGATATTCACATAGATACTTTTGACATTGGGAATGCCCGCCAGTATCCCCTCGACAATGGCCTGTCGCTGACTTAAATCTTTGCCGTTAATGATCAGGGTGATCATGTTTTCGCCCTTAAGATTGGTGCGCTGAAGGACGCCCCGGACATAGCCTTTATGGGTGCGTTCATCATAGATGCTTAAATTCAATTCCTGAATCAGCGCATTGATGGTCTTGATCGCATCCGCTGCCGATTCCGGTTGGTTCAGGCAATCGTCTATGTGGATCAGATTATGGGATTTTTTCGCATAGAAACCCATGCCTTTGTTGTCCAGTTTAAACTGAGCCTTATTCCGGTAACGCTGGGGATCTTCCATCCCGATGATCGGAGCAACGTCGATTTCTTTGAGTCCCCCGATTCGCTGGAGGGCATCCATAACCATCTTGGATTTAGCCCGCAATTGCCCCTCATAACTCATATGCAGGATCTGACAGCCCCCACACTGCTCAAAATATGGGCAGGCTGGCGTGACCCGTTCGGTTGAGGCCTGGCTGATCGACAGTAGTTTTCCCTGCGCATAGGTTTTTTTCACATTTTTGATTTCAACTTCCACCACATCCCCGGGGAGACCGCCTTCAACAAAAACGATCATGTTTTCCAGCCGTCCGACTCCTTCCCCACTATGGGTGATATCCATTAATTCCATTGTATACTTTTCGCCAACTTTAATTTGGTTGCTTGTTTCGTTCATTCTTACTTCCTTAATTTTCTTATTTTTTTTATTGATCGAGATAGGCCTTCATTTTTTCGAAGGTTTCTTCTGAAATAATATGCTCAATACCACAGGCATCATTCTCTGCATTGATTAGCGACACATCCAGTGCCTTTACCAGAAAATCGGTAATCAGCCGGTGTTTTTCATAGACCTTTACGGCACGACTCTTCCCGGCTTCAGTGAGATAAATTTGCCCATAGCGTTCATGTTCGACGTAACCCAACTCCTTGAGTTTGCGGACGGCGTCATTGGCGCTTGCCTTACTGACCTTGAGTTCTAATGCGACATCGGTAATCCGTACACCTTTACCGTGTTTTTGACTCTCCAGATAAATGGTTTCGATATAATCCTCAATGGATTCGGTTAGTTTTTTTTCCATTTTTACCTCTGCTTTTATCTTTTTGATTTATTTTTGACTGTTTCGCCTGAGCTGGCTTGGCTGATCTTGTTTTATTCGATTTGGTTGTCGGATGATCCGAACTTCTTACCTTTTCCGGAATCAATGCTTTTTTCCCGGATCCGATTAAATCTTCCCGATAGGCTTTTGTCAGTGCCTCATGAACCAGCAAGTAGTTTTCCCGCTTGTTATACTGAACCAACGCCCGCTGCATATTTTTTTCCCGTCCCTTAGGCACATAAACCGCTTCCATAGTCAGGGGATTAACCCCGGTATGGTACATGGCTGTGGCCACAGATCCCGGGGTAGGATAGAAATCCTGAACCT
>JAKLQL010000268.1 GCA_022013395.1 Acetobacterium sp. | reverse complement strand
TCTAAAAAAGCGCGAAATTTTAGGAGATCGTCCAAGATGGCATTTTATCGGACACTTGCAAAAAAATAAGGTAAAATATCTGATTGGAAAAACGTTCCTGATCCATTCTGTTGACTCGATCGAATTACTTGATGTGATCGAGCGGGAAGGAAAAAAACAAAGAATTATAACAGATGTACTGCTTCAATTAAATTTAGCGCGCGAGGACAGTAAGTCAGGGATTCTCATTGAAGAACTGGGGATCGTTCTCGAATCCTTGCCTAAATATCAGTTTGTTAAAGTCAAAGGACTGATGGCAATGGGACCATTAACCCAAAATAATGATAAAATTCGTGAGATTTTTGTGGAATTAAAAAAAATTTATGATAGAATAAAAGAGGAATCTATGGACGAGGTTTTAGAAATGAACTATCTGTCCATGGGTATGACTGATGATTATACCATTGCAATAGAAGAAGGCTCCAATATGATAAGAGTTGGACGCAAAATATTTAGTTAGTTAGGAGATATACAATGGCAGCAGAAAAATTTAAGGATAAAATTATTAAGGTTTTTGGCATGGAAGTAGACAATGAGGATGGTTATGATGAAATCTACGAAGAAGATGTTTATGATAACGACACCGAAGACACGAAAAGCGCGTTTAGTGCTCCAAAGGCTAAAAAGACAGCCCCCTCAAGACGCAGCGAATTATCCCTTGACGACGGTCCAGAAGTTTTAGTGTTGGAACCTGAAGTTTTCAAAGATGCTCCAAGTATTTGTAATAAAATTCGTAATAATAAAACAGTGGTACTTAATCTAAAAAATACCGATTATGAAAATGGTCGAAAAATATTTGATTTTTTAAGTGGTGCTCTCTTTGCACTGGATGGATCAATTAATAAGATTGCGGATAATGTATTTATTTTAGCACCAAAAGCGGTAGCGGTTTTAACCAATCCTCAACAGGACGATTTGGATTTCAATGCGCCAATTTTAGAGTGGGATGAGGATATGGAATAGGTTTTTTATGATCCAGGGAATTCTCATTCAGGCGGGTAATTTATTATTTGAACTGGTGACACTATTAATTATCGCCAACATCATTTTAAGCTGGGTCAACCCAGATCCGAATAATATCATTGTCAAAACTATTTACGGCTTAACAGAACCTATTTTATCGCCATTGCGACGTTTTACGG
>JAKLQL010000267.1 GCA_022013395.1 Acetobacterium sp. | reverse complement strand
ATTTATTTAAAGATTAAAATACCACACATCCTTTTGAATGAGTCTGGCGGGAATGCCAACCGCCGTCGATTCACTGGTGGTATCTTTTAGTACCACGGCATTGGCACCGACCTTGGTTCCCGCTGCAATGTAAATATTACCGAGTATCTTAGCACCGGAACCAACCACCACACAATTGCCCAGCGTCGGATGACGTTTGCCTTTGTCTTTCCCGGTTCCACCCAAAGTTACGCCCTGATAGAGGGTCACATTATCCCCGATAATGGTCGTTTCCCCAATAACCACCCCCATGCCATGATCAATAAACAAATTTTTACCAATTTGAGCGCCGGGGTGGATCTCAATCCCGGTTTTTTTTCTAGCCCGTTGGGATAACCATCTGGCTGCAAAAAAACGCCCTTTTTGATATAGCTTATGGGCTTTTCGATATGTTTTTAATGCTTTGATATGGGGATATAAAAAATAAACTTCAATGGCCGTTCTGGCCGCGGGATCCTTACGCATGGTCACTTCAATATCGTTCATGACCGCTTTAAAACCTGAAAACATAAATTCACCTCTTTAATATCCAAGTATTCCACTTGGAATTATTATATTATAATTTTCCCGTGAAATTTTGTCAAATATTTTTCTGAAATCGTTCATTTACAATTATTTACATAAATTTCACTTGCTTTTAAGATGAATCACACATCAATGGGGTATAATATTTATGTAAATAACTGTAACGAATTGGAGGTATCAAGATGAATGAAGAATTATTAACATTAATTAAAGAAAAAAAAGGCTTTATTTGCGATATGGATGGTGTTATCTATCACGGCAACAGACTCTTACCGGGAGTAAAAGAATTTGTGGATTGGCTCTATGCCGAGGATAAAAACTTCCTCTTTTTAACCAATTCCAGCGAACGTTCTCCCATTGAACTAAAAGAAAAACTGGCTCGTCTGGGACTGGATATTGACGAAAGTCATTTCTATACCAGCGCCCTGGCTACTGCCAAATTTTTAAAAGATCAATCGCCTGGTTGTTCTGCCTATGTCATCGGTGAACCGGGCCTGGTCAATGCCCTTTATGATGTGGAGATTACCATGAATGATGTCGATCCGGACTATGTCGTTTTTGGTGAAACCCGCTCCTATAATTACGACTCTGTCCTCAGAGCCGTAAAGCTGATTCAAAAAGGTGCCAAACTGATTGCTACCAACCCGGATTTAACCGGCCCCACCGAAGAAGGTATTGTGCCGGCTTGTCGAGCCCTGGTAGCCCCGATTGAACTATCAACCGGCAAAGCTGCCTATTATGTGGGTAAGCCTAATCCACTGATGATGCGTACCGGCATTAAACGTCTGGGCGTACATAGCGACGATGCCCTGATTATCGGTGATCGCATGGATACCGATATCATCGCCGGCATCGAATCCGGTCTGACCACCTTTTTAGTACTCAGCGGTGTGTCCACTCGGGAAACAGTTAAAGATTTTCCCTATCGTCCCAACTACATTCTCACCGGCATTGATGAAATTGTCGCCGGATTGGGATTGCATTAAAAATTTCCGTTATCCAATAAAAAAGCTGGAAGGTATTGATTTTTTCAACCTTCCAGCTTTTTTTAATCTTTTATTTATCTTTTTTTTCGATCTCATCGACTTTACAATAACATGATGGATCGCTTTCTTTTTTGGCATTCTCCTGGTCTTTTTTAATTAAATAATAGGATGCGCCTGCGGTAACAATTAATAGGGCGATCATTAGCAGTATCACTGTTGTGTTCGCTAATTGCAACTGCTGGGTGGCTACCTGATAGGTGCCAATAAATCCAAATACCATAAACGCACCAGCTGATACCAACTTAACCGTCCGCTCTGGTATTTTTCGACATAGAACCACCCCAATAATTATCCCGATGGCATCGGCTATCAGCATCCCAGTGGTGGTTCCGACGAGCACGCCAATGGCATTATCGGGAAACTTCGTCGCCAGCGCAATGGTAGCCAGCTGGGTTTTATCCCCCATTTCGGCAATAAAAAAGGCAATCGTCACGGTGATAATCGGTCCGAATTTGGTGGCTCTATTTTCCTCACCATCCAGCTTATCGCCGCGGATTGTCCATAATCCAAAGAAAATAAACGACAACGAAGCGATTCCCTGAATCCACATCTGGGCGCCATCAAACCGGGTGATATAATTTCCCACTGCCACCGCCAGGGCATGGTTAAATACCGTGGCAATAAAAACCCCGATCATAACCTTAGAGGCCTTATACTTAGTGGCAAAAGCCATCGCCAACAATTGGGTTTTATCCCCCATTTCGGCCAATACTACGGCCCCAACAGCCACTAAAAAAGCAATAAAATTCAAATACATCTCTTTTTCCTTCCAACCATATTTTAGCAAGCACTAACCTTTTCCAAAATAAAAAGACTCTTAGCATAATCCACCACAAATGGACTACGCTAAAAGTCTCGTTACCAGAATTGGCTACAAAGCCAGGTGACGAATCACCAGCATGTTGACTTTGTATAACAACTACTCCCTCTTAACTTTTTATATTATACAATAGTCTGATAAAAACTGTCAATGAAAAAAATGAAAGGGTTTAACTTTCCAGCTTTTCTTACTTCTAAAAAATTGATTCAATGAGTTTTTTAGTATACACTTCCTGGGGGTTCATAATAATCTCATCCGGGGTTCCTTCTTCCACCACTCGGCCGTTATGCATCACCAATACCCGGTCACAACTTTCTTGAACCAGCGCCAAATCGTGACAGATCATCAGTTGGGACATCCCTAACTCTTTTTTAAACTTCGTCAACAGTTTCATTATTTGGGCCTGAACCGTCACATCCAGCGCACTGGTTGCTTCGTCACAGATCAGCAACTGGGGATTAATAGCAATGGCTCTGGCAATGGACGCCCGCTGGCACTCGCCGCCGCTGACCTGGTGGGGATAGCGATCGACAAACTCCGGGCTTAATCCGCAGATTTCCAGATATTCCCGGGCTTTTGTTTTGGCTTCATTTCGCCTCATCCCCTGGTTGATCATACTTTCCATAATCCCTTCGCCCAGTTTAATCCGGGGATTGAATGACTCTGTCGGCATCTGAAAGACCAGTTGAATATCCCGATAAACGTCCCGCTGAGCTGTTCCTTTAAGACCAGTGATGACTTTCCCGTTAAGCAGAATTTCGCCCTCATCAGCTGACTCCAGACCGGTGATCATTTTTGCCACCGTACTTTTGCCGCTTTCGCCAACCAGACCCAGACACTCCCCTGTCTGAATCTGAAAACTGATATCTTCAACCGCAGGGATAAGATTTTTTCCTTTTTTATATGTTTTCTTCAGATGTTTGACTTCTAAAACTGTACCCATCACTTCACCTCCTCCGAATTCGTGGAACTGCCTGAATGAGCTGTCTGGTGTAGGCATCCTGGGGGGCATCAATAACATCCCGGGTCTTGCCATACTCCACCAAGCGACCTTGACACATCACCGCAACCATATCCGCCATATGCGAAACCACCCCGATATTATGGGTAACAATGACAAT
>JAKLQL010000266.1 GCA_022013395.1 Acetobacterium sp. | reverse complement strand
AGGTTATAATAGTATCATTGGCTCTTTGAACAAAAAGAGAGGCTGGTTTTGCATGGAGTCCCGCCTTGTTATTAACGATTACTTTATCAACTATCACAATAATCCACCCCTTTACTATAAAATTCCCCTATGATACTATTATAACCTCAGCACGCTATTTTAGCAAGCAAACGACTTTTATTTCTTTTTTTTGTTGTAAAATCTTTTTTTAAGTTTTATAATGTATCATAAGTAAAATGAGATTAACACTTTGCGGAGGTGAAAAAAATGAAGGTTACTAAAGATATGGGCATCTTAGATGCTGTTAATGCATATCCGGATTCTGTCAATGTATTCCAAGCTTACGGCATGCATTGCTTTGGTTGTATGGCGGCACGCTTTGAAAGTATTGAAGAAGGTGCGCTGGCCCATGGTATTGACGTGGATGCATTAATTAAATCAATCAATGACGCGATTGACGCTATTGATTTAACGAAATAATTAAATCAGCAATTTGCAACGTATTTATTTTTATGGATACGTTGCTTTTTTTATTTCAATTTTTTTATATTTTTATAAATACCCCCTTGAAATCACCGGGTATAATTGTTACAATGGTCAGAATCGAATAGATACATACGATAGAGGTGCGGACTTTAAGATTAACGGCGGTG
The DNA here is from genome assembly GCA_022013395.1 of Acetobacterium sp. Lineage (GTDB taxonomy): Bacteria > Bacillota > Clostridia > Eubacteriales > Eubacteriaceae > Acetobacterium. Next base: position 6,605 of record JAKLQL010000266.1, on the reverse strand, counting down.
ACCATGGCTAATGGGATGATGCGTTGTGAAAGGAAAGCTCGCCGAAGGACAATGATTTGCCATCCTTTTCCTGGGCTTACTGTTAAGAGCGGTGAGACTGTCATCATTTTTATGATGGAGTGCTATCTAAAACCCAATGGATTCTCTTTTTTGAGTGTTTCTTTGATTTTTAGCCGGTACTCGTTACTGGCTTTTTTTTAATTTTAAATGGAAAATTGCGAGAATATATACACCGAATAATAATTGCTTTGGGAACAGTTTCGCACGAAACAATTGTTACACTGTGCGGCGTACAGGCTATCGCCAGTTCGCCTACACGTTACACAATTGTTTGTGGAAACTGAACCCAAAGCATACGGTACTTCCGCAATTAACTATAATTTCAATTTTTGGAGGACTTATGAAATCTTATAATGTTGCAGTAGTTGGTGCCACTGGCATGGTTGGACAAAAAATGCTACAGGTACTGGCTGAACTAAAATTCCCGGTTAAAAATCTTTACCCGATGGCATCTAAACGTTCAGCTGGTAAAGAAATTCTTTTTAATGAAAAAACCTATGTGGTTCAGGAGCTTTGTGACGAAGCTTTTGATCAGGAGATCGATATCGCATTATTCTCTGCCGGCGGCGACACCAGCGAACGATTTTCGCCGATAGCTGCTGCCAAAGGCGTCATCGTCATTGACAACAGCAGTGCTTTCCGGATGGATCCAGCGGTTCCGTTAGTTGTTCCTGAAGTAAACCCGGAAGATCTGGACTGGCATAAAAATATCATTGCAAATCCTAACTGCTCCACCATCCAGGCCGTGGTTGCTTTAAAACCACTCTATGATGCCTTCGGTATCGACCGAATTGTTTATTCCACTTATCAGGCCGTTTCCGGTTCCGGAGTGAAGGGCTATGCCGACCTGGAAAATGGGATCAAAGGCGAAGAAAATGCGTTCTACCCGCATCCGATTGCCTATAATGTCCTGCCCCACATCGATTCATTTTTAGAGAATGGTTACACTAAAGAAGAAATGAAGATGATCAACGAAACCCAGAAAATCCTGCACGACGACAGCCTACGGATCACTGCCACCACCGTTCGGGTACCAGTTTTTTATAGCCACAGCGAAAGTGTCAACGTGGAACTGAAAAAGCCGTTTGAGTTAGACGCCATCCGTAATCTATATGCCAACTCTCCGGGGATTATTCTGCAGGATGATCCGGCTAACAATGTCTACCCACTGGCTCGAGTGGCGGAAAACACCGATGAGGTTTATGTCGGCCGTCTGCGCCGGGATTTCAGCGTTGACAATGGCCTGAACCTCTGGGTTGTTGCCGATAACATCCGCAAAGGTGCCGCCTCAAACGCCGTCCAAATTGCCTTCGAACTGATTAATCGGAATCTGATCTAAGTCTGCCGATTATTAGTGCCGGTAGCTTTGCTACCGGTATATAGCAAACAGTTTCTACACTGTACGGCGGACAGGCTACCGCCATTTCGCCTACACGTTATGAAACTGTTTCTGAATACCGGCACCAAAGCAATTAAGGTTATCCTCTCAACCAAACAATAAAAGAGTCCTAATCCAGTATCGTCAATTGTTCGGTACTGGATCTCACACAAAACCACAATCAAAGGAGATTGAAATGAGTATTTTTATAGGAAGCTGTGTCGCACTGGTTACCCCATTTAAAGATGGAAAAGTTGATTTTGAACGCTTTCACAAACTGATTGACTGGCAGATTGAAAAGAAAACCGACGCCATTCTGATTGCCGGCACCACCGGTGAAACCTCAACCCTGACCGACGATGAGCATCTGGAACTGCTCCGGGATGCCGGCAAATACATTAACGGCCGGGTACCCTTTGTGGCCGGAACCGGCAGTAACGATACTGCCTATTCGATCATGCTTTCCATAGAAGCCGAAAAAGCTGGTGCCGATGCCGCATTGATCATTAACCCCTATTACAACAAATCCACCCAGCGAGGCATCATTGCCCATATCTCAGCCATTGCCAATGCCATCACGATTCCGGTGATTATTTATAATGTGCCCAGCCGAACTGGTATGAACATTTCTGTTTCCACGATTAAAGAGTTGAGTAAGATCCCCAATGTGGCCGCCGTTAAAGAAGCCAGTGGCGATATCAGCCAGGTTACCGAAATTGCTCGGATTTGCGGCAATGACATTGATATTTACAGTGGTAATGACGACCATGTCCTGCCAATTATGGCCGTGGGCGGCAAAGGTGTGATCTCGGTATCCGCCAACATCATTCCTGAAGAGATGCACGATCTGGTCACCAGCTTTATGGCTGGGGATCTGAAAAAGGCCCAGGAACTGCAATTTAAAACCAACCTGGTTAATCTGGCGATGTTCTATGAAACCAACCCGATTCCCGTTAAAACAGCGATGGGACTAATGGGTCTGGACTCAGGCGAAATGCGTCTGCCGCTGATCGAAATGGAAGATGTCAATAAAGAAAAGCTGATTGCCGACCTGAAAACCTATGGCTTATTATAGGAGGAAATCATGATAAACATTTTACTCAGTGGCGTCTCCGGCGCTATGGGCGGAACCCTGCAGCAAATTATTGCCGCCAACCCAGATACCCAGGTAGTGGCCGGATTTGATCATCAAGCAATTAATACCTTACCCTTTCCTGTTTATACCAATCTGGAAAATTGCACCGAGGCGATCGATGTGATTATCGATTTCTCTCACTTCAAGGCATTCCCAAGTATTTTCGGTTTTGCCAAAAGTCACAAAATTCCGATTGTCATCGCCACTACCGGCCTGTCGGAAACAGATCTAGCTTCTATTAAAAAAGGCTCTCAGGAATTTCCGGTTTTTAAAACCGCCAACCTGTCCCTGGGGATCAATCTGATTGCCAAAATGCTCAACGAAATGGTGGCCAAGCTGGAAAGCGGCTTTGATATCGAAATCATTGAAAAACACCATAATAAAAAGCTGGATGCCCCCAGTGGAACCGCGTTACTGCTGGCCGACGCCATCAACGACGGCCTGGAAACCAAAAAGGACTACATCTATGGCCGCTATGGCCGGGATGCCAAACGCACCGAAAACGAGCTGGGCATCCACGCCATCCGCGGTGGCACCATTCCTGGCGAACATTCGGTCATCTTTGCCGGCAACGACGAGATCATCGAGGTCAATCACATGGCCCTCTCTAAAAAAGTCTTCGCCGAAGGCGCCGTCAAAGCCGCCCAATACCTGGTCGGAAAAGAACCCGGTCTCTATGACATGGCCATGGTCGTCAACGACTAGTTGACGGGGCGCTAAATCAAGTACCGTCAACCCAGCTACACGTTTACATAAAACAATTTCTACACGGTACGGCGTACGGACTATCGCCAGTTCCCTTACACGTTACGAAATTGATTATGGAAACCCGCAGCCAGGCAATTGAGTTTATATGTAAGCACCAAAAAAAATTTTAACGGCCGAACAATCATTGCTTTGCTGTCAGTATTCACAAACTATTCTGTAACGTGTAGGCGAACAGTCCTAAGACTGTCCGCCGTACAGTGTAAGAATTGTTTCGTGTAATACTGGCAACAAAGCTAACGTCACTAATTTTACATACGCCCATTATTCCATACAAGAAAGGATCAATAAACAGTCGATTAATCATAACTGCTACTGATTTAGAGGTTAATCTCATGAATATCGTTGTTCAGAAATACGGCGGAACCTCGGTAGGTTCCACCGAACGGATTCAGAATATTGCAAAACGTATCATCGCAAAGAAAAAAAATGGCCATCAGATTGTGGTGGTGGTTTCTGCCATGGGCAAAACCACTGATGATCTGGTAAAACTGGCCTATGCCATCAATCCCTCCCCACCCAAACGCGAGATGGATCGGCTCTTATCCACCGGTGAACAGATCTCCATTTCGCTGCTGTCGATGGCGCTTCAGTCAATGGGTCACGACGCCATTTCCTTCACAGGCCCCCAGGTGGGCATCCGCACCAGCGGCCGCCATACCAAATCCCGAATTGAAGGCATTGATACTACCAAGATCCTGGAATCATTAAATGAAGATAAAATTGTGATCATTGCCGGTTTTCAGGGGGTCAATGAAAATGATGACGTCACTACTCTGGGCCGGGGCGGTTCTGATACCAGTGCCGTAGCGCTGGCCTGCGTGCTGGGTGCTCCCTGCGAGATCTATACTGATGTCGAAGGCATTTACGGGGTAGATCCCCGATTATATCCCAAGGCCAAAAAACTGGACGCCGTTTCTTATGAAGAGATGCTGGAAATGGCCAGCCTCGGAGCCGGCGTCATGCATCCCCGAGCGATTGAGCTCGGTAGTAAATACGACACCAATATTTGGGTTGCTTCCAGCGAATTCGAAGTTCCTGGTACCATCATAAAAAAAGGAGAAAAAAACATGGAAGGACAATCCATCACCGGCGTGGCTATTGACAATGACGAAATTATGATCACCATCCGTGATATTCCTTTTGACAAGAATATCACCTCCCATTTTTTCAGTCAGTTTGCCACCAAAAGCATCAACATTGATATGATCAGCCAAAGTGCTCCTATCGATGATCTCATTAACATTTCATTTACCGCACCAGCTGCCGATCTGGAAGACGCTAAAAAAATCCTGACCGCTTTTCAGGAAAAACATCCCGGCATTGGTGTTATCATCAACGAAAATATTTCCAAGCTATCAGTCGTAGGCATCGGTATGCGCAGCCAGTCTGGCGTTGCCGCCAAGTTTTTTACGCTCCTGGCTGACAATAACATCCAAATGCTGATGATTACTACCTCCGAAATACGGATTAGCTGTATCATCCCATCAAAAGACAAGGATATAGCGGTTACTGCCACCGCTGAAGCCTTCGATTTATAGAGTCTAATGACAACTGCTAACGCAAAAATAATAAGCCAGTATCCCAACCCTTACACGGGTTGGGATACTGGCTTATTTATTCAGGAATCAATCCTGTTATTCTTTAGGATGACGTGGATTTTTTGAGACAATATCAATTGCACGAGTTAGTTCACTGGTAAGATCTGCCTTATGCTGTGTCGTCATTTCATCAATTTTTGAAAATAAAAGTCCTTCATGTGTTACAAAATAAGCCGGTTTAAGCTTATTTAATGCAATAGCTTTTATATCTTCAAGACAGAGTTCGCACTTGCAAATATCTGGATACTGTTTTAGCATATGGGGCAAAAAAGCATTCACCGTATCTTCCATATAATTTTTTAACATATTTTCTCCTCCAAAATCATTCATTTTATTCATAAAAACTTAGCCAATCTAATCAATCGTCTATGTCCAATAAAACACTTTCTCTGGTCTAGTATACTATTAAAACAACTCAATTTCAACCGTTTTCATTTTCAATATTTGTATTCTCAAAGAAAATTCTATCATGAAGTATTCTTCACCTGAAAGAGGACGGATTTATTTTTTGTAAAAAAAATATGTTCCAAAAGATAAGTATTCAAGTCTTTTCTCTGAGGTAAAAGCTGCAATTGAAAGCGTTATGCCATTGCAACTTTTATGCGATTATTAGGTAGCTTATAAAAACGTCTGATAATCTTCATAGTTTTTCAGTAATAGATCAGGAGTATTTAAACCATAGGGGCATTTTTCTTTACATTGATTACAATGAATGCAGTTCTCAATTTTCATCATTTTGTCTTGCCATTCTGGGGATAAAAAGGTTTCAGATGGTGCTCGACGAAGCATCAGACTCATTCTGGCACAGTTGTTTATCTCAATTTCAGCTGGACACGGCATACAATAGCCACAGCCACGGCAAAAATTACCTGATAATTCTTTACGATCCGCTTCGATCTTTAATTTCATCTCTTTAGTCAGTATGGGGGGACTTTCCTGGTAAGATAAAAATTCATCTAGTTCGCATTCCCTTTGGATTCCCCAGATTGGCGCAACATGATCAAACTGTCTCAGATAAGCATAGGCGGCTTTTGCATCGATTATCAAACCTCCGGACAATGCTTTCATAGCTATAAATCCCACATCGTTTATTTGACAGGCCTTCACAATTTCCAAGTCCTCATCACTGGCAAGATAACAAAAGGGAAACTGTAAGGTATCATAGAGATTTGATTTTATGGCAGCTCTTGCTACCGTCTGTCGATGATTTGTAATGCCAATAAAACGGATTTTTCCCTGTTTTTTAGCCTCCAGCATCGCTTCATACAAACCGGATTGATCCCCGGGTTGAGGACAGAATTCTGGATTATGGAACTGATAAATATCGATATAATCCGTCTTTAAATGCGTGAGACTAATCTCAAGTTCTTTCCAAAAAACATCGACCGTCTGTGCCGCGGTTTTTGTACTGATAATAATTTTCTCACGCGTCCATGAAAAGGCAGTCCCGATTTTTTCTTCACTGTCTGAATACCATCTGGCCGTATCAAAGTAATTGACGCCATGATAAAATGCTTTCTGCAATAGATAAACGGCATCCTTTTTTTCGATGCGCTGGATGGGGAGGGCGCCAAAGCCATTTTTGTTGACAATTAATTTCGTTTTTCCTAAAATCACCGAATCCATCATTTTTCTCCTTCATTATTTTCTTTATCTTCAAATTAGT
>JAKLQL010000024.1 GCA_022013395.1 Acetobacterium sp. | reverse complement strand
GTATTGTTGGGTTTGTGGGATTGGCCAGGCTTGAGGTTCGCTAGCGTTCAAATCTTGATCAAAAATACAGGCCATAGTGATTTGATTATTGTCATAGGTTTTAAAATAATATGAACCTGTATTACATACCATACAAGCAGTATATTGAGTATAATCGACCCCGTCATCGGTAATGACACTGCCTTTTGGAATTTCCACTGATGACAAAATATGAAAAGCCGCTTTGACACCTTCATCCTTAGTTTCCAAGTTATTGATGGCTTCTTTTCCGAAAAGAGCGCGTAAAAAGCGCGAAGGCGGGGTGTAATCTCCGGGCAAACCAAAGGTTCTGGCACCATTTCCCAAGGGGGAAAATGTGACGCCATTGATTTTGATGGGACCCAGTTTATTAGGGTTTACACCAATATAATTGCGGATATTAGTAAGATGCCAGTTAAAGTCCGGGCTATTGGACATGATCCCCAGAGGATTGTCGTGGATGACAATCCCATCTTTCATGGGTTCAATAACGATGGTCTGCCCAGTTTTATCGGTTACAATCCAGTGAAGAGGAGGGACGATTTCAAATGTTTCTGTTGGACTATTAACGATGTTCAATTGTGGTATGGCAGCTTTGACATCATCCAGAGTGGCAAAATTTGACAGAATCCAGGCAACGACTTCGAGAGGGACAAGGTTCGTTTTGCTTGGGTCAGCTTCGTCGCTGTATTGGGCATAGTCAGGAAAATACAAGGTTGCACAGGCCAGTCCTGCTTCATTCAAGCCATCGGTCAGAATGGCAGGTTCCGTTTTTCGACCCATTCCCATAATCGCATATTTCGCTGGTCTTTTCATTTCATCCACCTGGGAAACCAGAGGATATTTTCGGGGAACAAAAACCAGATCAGGATCGAGAATATAAGCGAAATCCATGGTTCGGGCAAGCATGTTTAAATGATTATCGGTAGTTAAGGTTAAACTGGTACACATGATTAATACACCTGCTTTCTACATTAATTTAATCATATATGATTTTTCGAAAAGTGTAAAGGTGCAAAACAATGAGACAAAGGTTAATGTAAAAAAAACAGCTAAACGAGATGTTCTAAAAATTAAATGATGATCGAAAAAAAGTGAAAAGATTAAAAGCAAAAAGAGAAATGATAAAATGAACTGCTCAAAATGCATACGGATGATTAAAGAACGAACAAAAAAATAATAAAAGTGCTCTAAAATTAATCACTCATTTACGAAAAAAACCAAAAAAGTGACATATTAGCTAATTTTAAAGATTGGCATAAAATTTGCTAGTTATTTATAATAAGCATTCTTTTTTAGATCAGCAAAGTGAACACAAAAAGAATGTATAATAAAAAAAGTGGAGGATAAAATGACAAAAACGGGAAAATTATTAGACATGGCAAAGAAAATGGCTGAGGCGGCTGCGGAAAAAGCAATCCAGATTGATGTGCCAATGGTGATTGTTGTCTGTGATGCTGGTGGTAACATGGTGTTATTTAACCGGATGGAAGATTCTTTATTGGCTAGTATGGATATTGCAACCAATAAAGCGTATACAGCCGTAGCTCTTAAGATGAGCACCGATACAGCTGCTGATCTGGCTAAAGAATCCGGTCAACTTTTTGGAATTGCCTCCTGCGATAAAGGGAGAATGGTTGTCTTTGGGGGTGGTTTCCCAATTGTTGAAGATGGAAAAATCATTGGCGGAATCGGAGTCAGTGGCGGAAGTGTTGCAGAAGATATGACCGTTGCTCAAGCAGGACTGGATAGTTTGAAATAAATTATCAAAATTGCTTGCCTGATGCAGTTCATCAAGATTTTAAAGGGCGTCATGTCTTAAATGCAGATTTGATCCTGTTGATTTAGAAAAATAAGTGTAAACAAAAACTGACCAGCCGCCCATTCGGGTAGACTGGTCAGTCTTTAATTTAGCAGTAAATTTGACAATTTAATTGGGTTTGTCGATAATCAATTAAAACCAAAAGCAATCGGGAAAACAAAGGCGACAATTCCTAACCAGACAACATAAGCATAGAGATAGGAAGTCTGCCAGTTTTCAATCTTGATAAAATCGCTTTTTTTCAGAAAAAAGCGGCAATACAGCCAGGCTAATCCAGCCAGATTAACAAGTAGAATCAGGTTTTCGCCCAGCGCGGCCAGCTTATTCGGTGTTATTCCAAATGCTGATAATCGAAAGAGGATCGCCGATAGGGCCACTGTATCGATAATCATTGCCGCAACGATCAGGGCTAGATTGAGATAATCAAAGAGAGTGTTTTTACCATAGGGATTTCGGGCCGAAATGGTATAAAGAACCAAACCGAGTACCAATGCCAGCATAAAATCAAAGGCGATCAGGTAGTCTCTTTCCATAAAAGGGCTTTTCCCGGACACGATCATTACCAATAAAAAAGCAACCATGATGATTAGAAAAAGCGGACTGAATATTTTGGCTAAAATCGGAGCAAAATTCTCAACAATACTTTTCTTGGTTTCAACCAGATAGACAGTAATCATAGCCACCGCGGCGGCGCCATAAACAATTAAGTAGTTTTGAATAAACCAGCTGGCATCCATTTGGATGGCAAAAAAAATGGCCTGGGTAAACAGAGCCAGAACAATAAGCCCACAGAAAATTAGGGTCCCATAAATCACCGATTCACCGGTAAAACGGATAAAATTCATTCGCCCCTGGCTACTGCGCCAATCCGAACCGATATAGGCAACCCCGGTGATC
>JAKLQL010000265.1 GCA_022013395.1 Acetobacterium sp. | reverse complement strand
TTCTAACTCGGCCAGATATTCGCTACTGCAATCTAAATAACCATCATCTCGCGAAACGTGGAGTCCATGAACCACAGCAAGATTTGCCAGTGCCAGTGCCTTTACCTCTAGCCGCTCAAGTCCAAGTTTATAAGAACGATTGATATTTTCAACAAAGCCGACCGAAGCACTTTCGTTTTTCATCAAAATATTTGTATCACACAGTTCATGATAAAACTGATTCAAATGTCGATTCAATCGGCAATTGCGATTTTGAACTCGGTATTCTATTGCTGTTTTCAAAACAACATTGCAACCTGGAAATTTCTCATTGATGGAATTTTGGGTTCTGACTTTATTGGCAACCATATATTCATTGTATATTTCCAGTGCCAGGTTGTTTTTGTTTTTAAAATAATAGGCTACCATGGCCTTATTGGTGTCCGATTCTTGGGCAATTTCTGCCAAGGTCGTCTTAATGAATCCCTGTTCATAGAATAATTGTTTTGCCGTTACATAAATCTTCTGCTTTGTTTCCAGTCCAGCTTTATAGTTTCCCAAAGGTTTTTTCCTCGCTCTCCTTGATTGGATTTATTCTACCCCAAAACAGATTTTTGAAGCGGTTTATACTTAATTTTTTTTGTTTTCAGGTAAGGCAAATCGAATAAATGCTTAAAAAAACGCAATCTGATTCGATGCCGGTAACTGGTTTAAACAGCCTTGTTTCTCCAGCGTTTCGATCACCGATTTACTGATCTTTGTCCGCGCCTGTAAATCCTCACGGGACATATAAGGGCGAATCTGGGCTTCTTCAAAAATTCGCTGGGCGGCCTTATCACCAATTCCTTCCAAGGCATTTAAAGGCGGCAGTAAAGCATCGCCAATAATCCGGAATTGACTGAAATTGGACTCATAGACGTCCACATTTTTGAAGGTGTAACCACGGCACATCATTTCATGGGCTATTTCCAGCACCGTCAGTAAGGATTTCTCTTTGTTGGACGCTTTGGTGCCCAGGTCTTTGATCTGATTCATCCGTTGCACCACCGCACCTTTGCCCTGGCTGATGAGCTGAGCATCAAACTCACTGGCTCTAACTGAAAAATAAGTGGCATAATAGGCCAACGGGTAATAGACCTTATACCAGGCAATTCGAAATGCCATGGTAACATAAGCCGCCGCATGGGCCTTAGGAAACATGTATTTAATCTTTTTACAGGAGTCGATGTACCATTCCGGCACCTTATTCTTACGCATGTCCTCTTCCCATTCGGGTTTGAGGCCTTTGCCTTTTCGGACGGCTTCCATAATGGTGAAAGCAGTTTTGGCTTCCAGCCCGGCGTAAATCAGATAAATCATAATATCATCCCGGGTACAGATCGCTTCTTTGATGGTGGCCTTCTTATCCCGGATCAGATCATGGGCATTGTTGAGCCATACATCAGTTCCATGAGAAAGTCCGGAAATCCGGATCAAATCAGAAAATGCGGTCGGCTTGGTATCCAACAGCATTTCCCGAACAAAGCTGGTGCCAAACTCAGGAATCCCGCAAACTCCCAGCGGCGATTCAAAATCACTGTCTTTAAAATCAAGAGCTTTGGTGGAGGTAAACAGACTCATGGTTTTTTCATCATCCAGAGGAATCCCAACTGGATCAATATCGGTAAAATCCTTGAGCATTTTTAGCATCGTGGGATCATCATGACCCAGAATATCAAGTTTCAACAATCGTCCGCTGATGGATTCATAAGCAAAATGGGTGGTAACCGTGTCACTTTCGGTATCATCTGCCGGTCGTTGAACCGGACAGAAGTCGTAGATATCCTTGTAAGTCGGCACGACCATTATTCCACCTGGATGCTGGCCGGTGGTCTTTTTAACCCCGGCGCAGCACTGAATCACCCGCTCCAATTCAGCCCGGGTGGCTTTGATTTCTTTTTCGTCATAGTAGTTTTTGACAAAACCAAAGGCTGTTTTTTCGGCAATGGTCGAGATGGTTCCGGCCCGGAAAACTTTTCCCTTGCCGAAGAGCACCTCGGTATAGCGATGGGCTTCAGCCTGGTTTTCACCAGAGAAATTGAGATCGATATCTGGCTCTTTATCACCTTCAAACCCCAGGAAGGTTTCAAAAGGGATATCAAAACCATCCTTGTCCATTTTAGTATTACAATGGGGACAATTGGCATCTTTTAAATCCGGACCCACCCCAACCTCGGTACTGTTAAAAAACTCTGAATGCTTGCAGTTAGGGCAACGGTAGTGGGGTGCCAACGGGTTAACCTCGGTAATACCACAAAGGGTAGCTACAAAGGACGATCCCACCGATCCTCGGGAGCCGACCAGGTATCCGTCTTCCATGGAATGGTATACCAGTTTCTGAGCAATCAGATAGAGTACTGAATAGCCGTTTCCAATAATGGAATCCAATTCTTTTTTGATTCGCTTCTCGACGATGTCTGGCAGCGGATGCCCAAAGAGCTCTTTGGCCCGGTCTTCCACCATTTCTCGAATCTCATCATCGGAACCTTCAATTACCGGCGGATAGGTACCATCGGGAATCGGCAACACCTCTTCAATCATTGCTCCGATTTTTCGAGGATTGTCGATAACAACCGCCCGGGCCGTTTCCTCATCCAGATAATCGAATTCATCTAGCATCTCCTGGGTGGTGCGATAATACAGCGGTGGTTGCTTTCCCGCATCCTTATAGCCCTGACCGGTAAACAAAATTTCCCGATAAAGTGAATCTTCTTTATTAACAAAGTGGACATCGCCGGTGGCTACCACAGGTTTGTTTAAACTTTTTCCCAGATCAATAATCCGTTTGTTCAGCGTCTTTAGGGCTTCCTGATCTGGAACACTGTTATTATCAATCAGATATTGGTTATTGCCCAAAGGCTGAATTTCCAGATAGTCGTAAAAGCTGGCAATCTGCTGGATCTCCTCCTGGGATTTATTATGCACCATGGCCGAAAACAATTCGCCGGCTTCACAGGCCGAACCCAGCAGCAGATTTTCCCGGTTTTCGGCCAACAGTGACTTGGGGATCCGCGGTTTTTTATAAAAATAATTCAGGTGAGACTCGGAGACCAACCGATATAAATCCTTGATCCCGGCCTGATTTTTGGCATAGATAATAATATGGTTGGTGGCATTGATCCGGATGCTCCGTTCCCGGCTGGAAAGGGTGTTAAGGGTTTGGATCGAGGTACAGCCCTTTTTCTCGGCCAAATCCAGAAGCTTCACAAATACCTTCGCTGAGGCTGAGGCATCGTCAAGCGCCCGGTGATGATTTTGAATGTCGATTTTAAAATGCGAGCATAGCTTCTTAAGGGTATGCTTCGTAATTTGCGTTAACAGGCACCGGGACATGGCCAGGGTATCCACAGCGGTACTTTCCCGTTGAATGCCGTGATCCGACAACGCCTTGTTTAAAAAGCTCATATCAAACGAAGCATTATGTGCAACTAAAATAGTGTCGCCTGAAAATGCCAGAAATTCTTCAATGGCATCCCGTTCTTCGGCACCATCTGCGACCATCTGATTGGTGATATTGGTCAGATTCGTGATAAACGGCGGAATCTCACAATGAGGATTTACCAATGTTGTAAAGCTCTCGATGATCTGCTTATTTTTAATTTTAACAGCGGCAATTTCAATAATTTTATGGTTTCCGGGGACAAGCCCAGTGGTTTCCAGATCAAAAAAAGTAAATTCGCCGCAAAAGCCCTGATCCTGATTACCAAAAACCATATTCAACTGGTCTTCAACCAGGTAGCCTTCGACACCATAAAGCACCTTGATTTTTTTCTTTCTGCCCAATTCCATCATTTCCGGATAGGCCTGCAAAACCCCATGATCGGTGATCCCGATGATATCATGCTGGAAATCCGATGCCTGCTTCATTATTTTCTCAACTTTGCTGACCGCGTCCATCGAACTGAACTGGCTGTGCATATGAAGCTCCACCCGTTTTACCGATGCGTCATCAGTTCGGATGGTTTCTTTGGAAAGGTTGATGTTTCGGGGATAAAACATCATTTCCTGAGAATACTCATCATAATTGATTTTCCCTTCGACCAGATACCAGCATCCTTCTTTAATCCCTTCAATCACTTCTTCTTTATCGGTAAAGATCTTGCAGGTAATGCTGTTGGTATTGTCGGTGATATTAAATGTCAGCAAGGTTTTATTGTTTTTCAGTGCCCGGGTATTCACCCCAAAAACCCAGCCTTTGATAACCAGACTTTTCCCTTCTGATTCGCCGTTAATACTGAAATCAACATTCTTAAGCAAATCATGAGGTTTGGTTATTTTTTTTCCAGAGACCACATCCCCGGGTTTTTCAGCTTTGGGAAGTTTGGCGGTACTGGTAGAACTTGAACTGGCAGTCGAAACAACCGGTTTAATGTTGGCCAGTCGTTTCTCCAGATCCTGCTGACTTTTCTCAGCCACCGAATCTTCATCAGTGAAACGCACCACCAAATCAGCTTCCAGGCCATAATGCTCAGCGATTAACCGTTTGAAACGGCTGGAAAAAATGGCCAGCGCTTCGCCATCCAGTTCTCCGGTGGATCGCCCTCTGACATAAAAGGTATTGCCTTCAGCAATCAGGGTGTTGATCAGTAAGATATTAGTGATTTTTTGGTTAATGCCAACCAGGAGCTGGCTGACGCCCTTGCCATCCGTTGACAGCAGATGCTCGCCATTTTCATATTTTAATGGAGCGACCTCAATTTGAAGGGCCTGGGCGTAATCAAAAATTTCTCGTAATTCGGTATCGATAAATTCAGTATCTGCCTGTTTTTTAGGACTGGAAAATTTAAAAATCAATTCCCCTTTACTGGAATTGATTTTTATACTATCGGTGATTAGATGATAGTCCGTTATTATTTTTTGATATCGTTCTTGTCGTCGGGTTAAAATACTCAAAGATCTCGCCTCACATTTTTTCTATTTCTTCCATTAACACAGAGATGATTTCAGCCTCTGTGATACTTTTTATAATCTCACCCTTTTTAAATAAAACTGCTTTATTTTTCCCGCCGGCGATGCCAATATCGGCAGCCTTACCTTCGCCAGGACCATTAACAATACATCCCATCACGGCCACCTTAATGTCTTTTTCCACAAATCTCAGTTGCGCATTGATTTCTTGGGCAATGCCAATCAGATCTATTTCGGTTCGACCACAGGTGGGACAGGAAATGACTTCGACACGGGGACGTCTGCCCTCATATAAACCGATACCGCGCAGAATATCTCGGGCAACATCAATTTCTTCTAAAGGATCTCCGGTAACCGATACCCGGAGGGTATCCCCTAATCCATTAAGGAGCAGGTAACCAATGCCCATGGCTGATTTAACAGCTGAACTTCGTAGTATTCCGGCCTCGGTGATCCCCAAATGAAGCGGATAATCGTATTTTTCTGAAAACTGTTCATAGGATTCAATGGTAAAACGCACATCTGAAGCCTTCATTGAAACCGCAATATTATCAAAACCAGCTTCCTCCAGCAGATGAATGTGCTTTTCTGCCGATTCCACCATTCCTTCTGGGGTTACCTGACCATCGTTCTTTGCCAGAATTTCTTTTTCCAGGGAGCCGGCGTTTACTCCAATCCGAATCGGAATGCTGCGTTCGTTAGCCATAGCCACAATTTCCCGGATTCCTTTTTCTGAGCCAATATTGCCAGGATTGATTCTCAGCTTATCGACGCCATTTTCCATGGCCATCAGTGCCAACCGGTAATCAAAATGAATATCAGCTACCAGTGGGATCTTTATGCCACTTCTGATACCGGCGATGGCGTTAGCTGCAGTTTCATCTGGAACAGCTACCCGGATAATCTCACATCCTGCCGCTGCCAGACCATTAATCTGATCCACTGTCGCTGCTACATTTCTGGTATCGGTGTTGGTCATGGACTGAATGGCAATCGGGTGCTTACCACCAATTGCAACGGGACCAATGTTCACAACCCGAGTTTCTTTTCGATTTTTCACTTGCTTCTCCTAAGCCGCCAACCGCATGACATCGTTAAAAGCAATCAGTATTGCCAATCCAATCAAGGCGATAAATCCAAAATAGTTGATCTTCATTTCCCATTCCGGACTCAGTTTACGGCGAACGATCATTTCAACTAAAATAATAAAAATACGGCCACCATCCAATGCTGGCAATGGAAAAAGGTTGATAATTCCCAGATTAACACTTAACATCGCTGTAAATGCTAATAAAATAATGAGACCGCTCTGTAAAAAGGTATCAACCATGGATACCATTCCAATGGGTCCGGCCAACTGATCAAGTCCCACTTGACCGGTAAACAACATCCCGAAGGACTGAAAAATCAAACCGGAAAACCGCCAGGTGTTAAAAAAGGCGGTTCCAATGGCATCAAAAATATTCGTATGACCGGTAAATAAGGCCACGACAATCAAACAAAAGATGGCAAAAATAATATTCATTGCCGAGCCGGCCACTAAAACCAGCAGTTTTTGCCCCCGACTTTTTGCTTCGTAACTTCTGGGGTCGATGGGAGTGCCGGGATCTTTGGGAATAAGGTTGCCCTTTTCATCAAATTCCGGTTCTTCGCCCCGCATTTTACAAAATCCCCCGACGGGAAAGGCACGGATGGTAAACAGGGTTTCTTTTCCCTGATGACCAAACAATTTTGGCCCCATTCCAATGGCAAATTCTTCAACGAAAATGCCTGTTTTTTTTGCGACCATAAAATGACCCAGTTCATGAACAATGACTAAGACACATAATATGAGCAGTGTGATGAGTATGGTAACTAGATTCAAATTTTCACCTACGCGATGCCAATGGTTAATTTGGCAAAGATATAAATTAGCGGGATAATAAACAGGATGCTGTCAAATCGATCCAATATCCCCCCATGACCGGGTAAAATACTTCCATAATCTTTTATTTTGGCCTTCCGCTTAATCA
>JAKLQL010000264.1 GCA_022013395.1 Acetobacterium sp. | reverse complement strand
GGCGTCTGCTTTTATCAATTCAGCTAAATTAGTAAACGCAATTGCAAACGAACATACAACCACCCAAATTTTAAATTCCAGTTAATTACAGATTTTTTTCACTAAAGATATATTCAAATACGTCGATATGTTAATATGATGGTAAACGATTTCTGTGGAAATAACGGATCTTATTTTGTGTGAAAATTTTAAATGCAGATCAATCCATTTCCTCTTGACATCATATATAATTGCCTGTAACACAGGCAACATTCTGAAAGGAGCAACATCATGAAAGACACACAAACACGAGAACATGAACTGACCACGGTAAAAATGCGGTTATCCACCAAATTGCTGGCCTTTACCACCCTGCTGCTAGCCGCAGCGATTCTCACCCTGGGGTTGATTGCCATTAATTTGGGATCAGCCGCCCTGACCAATCAATCAAGTGTTCAAGAGCAGGCTTTTGCTATCGAAGGGGCAGATCATATCGGTGCCATTGTCGATCGTAATCTGGCCACCTTAAGTGAAATTGGCCTGCGCGCACGAACAGCCACCATGGATTGGAATACCCAGGTCGCTTCGATATCCGGAGATGTGGACCGCTTAGGGTATGAGGACATCGGGGTAATGGATATGAATGGCAATGGCAAATATATCAAAGGCGGTCAGGAATTCAAATCGGACGGTCAATTCTGGTATAAAGAAGGCTTTGCTGGAAAAACATCGATTTCTGATGTAGCCATCAGTAAGGTCACTAAGCAACCAGTTGTCTTTGACATTGCTCCGATCATGAATAATGGTCAGGTGGTCGGTCTCCTTGTTGGACGTCGCGAGCCCACTTTCATGAAAGATATCACCAACAGTATGGGTGACGGGGACCGAAAATATGGCATGGTGATTAATCAGGATGGTGCGGTGATGGCACATCCCAATGATCAGCTCATCCTGGACCAAACCAACATCTTTACTGAAGTTGAAAACAATGGTTCTTTAAAAGATTTTGGGCAGGCCATCCAGAAATTAGGAGTGGGACAAATCGGAAGTATTTCATATACTTATAATGGTGATAAAAAGCTTGGCTATACTGCTCCTGTACCTGGCACCAACTGGACCCTCATCGTCACCGAATTTCAAGATGATGTGCTGGCTCCCATTAATAATTTAAGAAATGCCATTCTGATCGCCTCGGTTATGATTTTATTAATCGGCGGTCTGGCTACCTTTATTCTGGCTCGAAAAATCACCAAACCGATTATTTCTCTAAATCATATGATCAAAGAAATAACTCTGGGACATTTGGGAGCACGTCTGGAAGTAGACTCCAAAGATGAGGTCGGCGAAATGACCACCTCTATGAACCAACTGGCCGATGATCTCCAGAATGTGGTGATCGGTACCATGAACCAGATTGCCAATGGTGATGTGTCTGCAAACATCGAGCTAAGAGATCCCCAGGACGAAATTGCTCCGGCATTGAAACTGACAACAGAAACCATTCGAGGTTTGATCTCCGAAGCCACGATGCTTGCTCAGGCTGCCATCAATGGCCAATGGGAAACCCGTGGAAATGCCGAAGCGTTTAATGGCGGTTTCAAAGAAATTGTTGAAGGTGTTAACGCCACCCTGGATACCGTAGTGGATAAAATGGTCTGGTATGAAGCCATTATCGATGCCATTCCGTTCCCTGTTCACGTTACCGATATGGATATGAAATGGACATTTTTAAATAAACCGTTTGCCGATTTAATGATTGCCAATGGTGTCATTAAAGATCGCAATTCAGCCTGTGGTATGGACTGCTACAATGCTAATGCCGATATTTGCCGAACCGAAGGCTGCGGGATTCGACGTCTGGTTGATCAGGGTTTAAGCGACAGCTATTTCGAATGGGTTGGTCGAAACAACAAGCAAGATACCGCTTATCTTAAAAATAGAAACGGTGAAAATATTGGCTTCGTCGAAGTCGTCACCGACTTAACCCCGATTATCCGGGTCAGCACCTATACCAGCAATGAGGTCACCCGCCTTGAAAATAACCTGAGCTGCTTAGCCCAGGGAAATCTCGACTTTGACATGAATATAGGTGGACCCGACGAATACACCACCGAGGTCAGCACCCAGTTCCATAAAATTGGGGGAACCTTGGCTGATGTGAGACAATCCATTGGCAATCTAATTGATGATACCAGCATGCTCGCTCAGGCCGGGATTGATGGCAAACTGAGTACAAGGGCCGATGCCAGCAAGCATCAAGGCGACTTCGCCAAAATTGTTGATGGTGTTAATGCCACTTTGGATGCCGTTGTTGCACCGGTCCAGGAAGCTTCTGATACCCTTCAGGAACTTGCCAGAGGCAATCTGAACACCGGTATGGTTGGTAACTACAACGGTGATTACACCCAAATTAAAGACGCAATGAACCAGACCGTTGCCTTCCTAAAAAGCTATGTCGATGAAATTGCCAATACCCTGGCCGAAATGGGTAACGGTAACCTGGATATGGAAATTACGGCCGAATATCTGGGCGATTTCCAGGCCATTAAAACCGGTCTCAATGGAATCGCCGCCACCCTCAGCGAAACCATGGCAGAAATTAACGAAGCCGCCGGACAGGTAGAAGCCGGCGCACGACAGATTTCTGATGGTGGACAGGCCTTATCTCAAGGGACTACCGAACAGGCCAGTGCCATCCAACAGCTCAATGCCTCCATTGAAGAAGTGGCGGGAGAAACGAAAAAGAACGCCTCACATGCTAATGAAGCTAATGAACGGGCCCTGGAGGTTCGCAGTAATGCCGAGGTTGGCAATGAA
This sequence comes from Acetobacterium sp., assembly GCA_022013395.1. GTDB lineage: Bacteria > Bacillota > Clostridia > Eubacteriales > Eubacteriaceae > Acetobacterium. The sequence continues at coordinate 847 of JAKLQL010000264.1, read as the reverse complement.
CAGATGACCAAGATGGTTGCTGCCATGATCGACATTAACGAATCCTCTAAAAGCATTTCAAAAATTATCAAGGTCATTGACGATATCGCTTTCCAAACCAATATTCTGGCTCTTAACGCAGCGGTTGAAGCCGCCCGGGCTGGCCAACACGGCAAAGGCTTTGCCGTTGTTGCCGAAGAAGTCCGATCACTGGCTGCCCGCAGCGCCGAAGCTGCCAAAGAAACCACTGGTCTCATTGAAGGTTCCATTGACAAGGTTGAGGCCGGAACCAAGATTGCTGATGAAACGGCCGCCAGCTTAGTTGAAATTTTGAATGAAATTGAAAAAGTAACTGGTCTAGTGGGCAACATCGCCCGAGCCTCCAATGATCAAGCCACCGAAATCGCTCAGATCACCCAGGGCATTGAACAGGTTTCCACCGTGGTTCAGACTAACTCTGCCACTGCCGAGGAAAGTGCTGCTGCCAGTGAGGAACTGTCCGGTCAAGCCGAAATGCTCAAGCAAATGGTTGGTGCTTTCAAGATAAAAAGAAAAGGATCAGCCCCTCGCACGGTGCCACCACAACAAGTAACAAAAAAAACGGTGGAACCGAGAGATTCTAACCTGACCGCTCCCCGAATTGTTCTAGATGATATGGAAATGGATAAGTACTAAAACCAGTATAAAATTGACCTCGTCTCTTGGCCGCAGCCTTTTCTAGCTGTGTTGGTCGCATTTTATCTGTGAAATCCAAACAAAAAACAGGCACCTGTGAGGATGCCTGTTTTTTGTTTAGCAATATTTATTTAATGGTATCGTCATCATTCAGTTTAATCACTTCGGCTGATTCCACAACAGCTACTGAATT
>JAKLQL010000263.1 GCA_022013395.1 Acetobacterium sp. | reverse complement strand
GGAGTAAAAAAATGTCAGCCTCATTCTCATCAAAGGCAATATTCAGTTGTAAATCAACAAATTCACAAATTAATCGCCAAATGGTGTTTTTATCGATTTGTGTTTCCATTGTTAAATTATCTATTTTTTCCATGAAATCAGAATATTTCGATTTAATTTGATTTTCTACATGGGCGATAACACTTTTATAAAAATTCTCTTTGTTTTTGAAATGAAAGTGCATGGTTGCTATATTCATTTTTGTCGTTTCGGCAATCATCCGGGTGGATGTACCTTTATAGCCAAATCGAGCAAAAAGGTAAACCCCGGCAGTCAATAGTTTTTCCCGGGATGTATGTTCTTCGTTGAGTTCAAATAATTCCATTTTAGATTCCTTATCAATATATTTGGTTGTATTGTATCATTTATTAAAAAGAAGTGCCATAAAAATTGGATACCATGATTTTATAAAAACCTTTAAATTGTTTAAAAATTAAGGCTTGACAAAAATTAATCAATCGATTAAAATTCAATTAATCAAACGATTGATTAATTGAATTAATGGAGGAACTGAATGGATACCAAAGATGTAACAATTGATGTTAACGGATTTGAATACTCTTTTTCCGTTGGCACAAAATTCGGACAGGTTTCAGCTAGTGAAACACTATCCGAAACACTCAGAAACAGACTCAGACTGACAGGTTCAAAAGAAGCTTGCAGTGAAGGCGCTTGCGGCTGTTGTACTGTGATTATTAATGGAAATGCGGTCACCTCATGCATGACCTTAACAGTGGATTGTGATGGCAAAAACATTACCACCATCGAAGGACTGGCCAATCCTAAAACCGGGGAACTGGACCCTTTGCAACAGGCTTTTCTCGATCGTTATGCTTTTCAATGCGGGTACTGTACCCCAGGGATCATCATGGCTTCTAAAGCATTATTGGACAAGAATCCCGCACCGACAGATACTGAAATTAAAGAAGCACTTTCGGGAAATTTCTGTCGATGTATCAGCCAATATCATGTTTTAGAAGCAGTCGCTGACATTGCGAAAGGGGTAAAACAATAATGGATCCAAAAGATTATAAATATATCGGAAAAAACGTTCAACGTAAAGATGCCAAGGATATTGTCACAGGTAAGGCGGTATTTTTAGATGATTTTACACTGCCTAAAATGATTTTTGGACGCTCATTAAAAAGTCCTCATCCTCATGCCCTGATTAAAGAAATTGATGTGGAAGCCGCCCGCAATTTAAAAGGCGTTCATGCGGTGTTGACCTATAAAGATGTCAGCCAAGATTATAAAATGGGCTGGCCGCCACAAAAACCAGTTTTAGGACAAAAGATGATGTATGTTGGTGACACCGTCGCGCTGGTTGCGGCCGAAACAATTGAAATCGCTAACGCAGCCATCGACTTAATCAAAGTGGAATATCAAGTTCTTCCTTATGTGCTGGATGGCCTGGAAGCATTAAAAGATGGAGCGCCGCAATTGTATGAAGAATTTGATCATAATATTGTGACCCCGGGTTACCCGCCTTTCCAAAAAGACGGTGCTTTTTGGCATTTAGAAACGGGAGATTTGGAACAAGGTTTTAAGGAATGCGCATTTATTGCCGAAGATACAGTATCTTTTGACAAAAAGCCTGCCCCGCTTGCACCAGAACCCCCAGGAGCTATTGCCAGATATGAAGGTGCCGAAAACTATACAGTTTGGGCAACGTCACAGAGTGGCTACATTTTAAAAATATTAAACTCATCAGTTATCCCGGATTCTGATTTAACGGTTAAAACATTTAATGTCGGGGGCAGCTATGGTAATAAACAGAGTTTAACGGTACCGGTTATGTCCGCCGTATTATTAGCAAAAGTTACAGACCGGCCGGTGCGGTTTTTCCAGACAAAGGTTGAACAGATGACCGCTTATGAAACTCGTTTAGGAAGCCAGGTTAAAGCTAAAATCGGAATGGATAAAGATGGGATTGTTCGGGCAGTTAAAGCTGATTGGACTGTTGATACCGGGGCCTTCTGTAATGCCACGCAAGGTCAGGTCGGGGTTGGTATTGGGGAAGCTCAGTTGGTTATGGCAAAATGCCAGAACTGGGATTTGGACACCAATATCGTGGTCACTAATAAACAGCCAGCCGGGATCGTTCGGGGATACGGCGGACAGGAACTAAACAGTTGTTTATCACTGTTAATTGGTCGGACCATGAAGGCCGGTAATTTTGATCCGGTTGAGGTATACAAGAAAAATTACGTTTCTGATGGAGACGAATACTTCTGGCGCGACGGACGTAAATGGAAAGCGCATTCCATCGACTATACCAAAGCAATTGAAACTTCAGCGGAAAAATTCAAATGGACTGAAAAATGGAAAGGGTGGGGCACACCAACCTGGACATCTGAAGACGGCAATATTGTCCGTGGTGTCGGCTGCGGGATCATTGGAAATGCGGATGTTGGGGAAGATAATACCGAAGCCTATGTCCGGGTATCCCCTGATTTATTCGGACCAAAAGCTCATGTGATCATGCAGACGAATGTAACCGAATCGGGGATGGGTCAACGCAGTAATTTAGCTAAAATGGTGGCTGAAGTTATGAATGTTCCCTATGAACAAGTCCAGATTACGGATCCGGATACGATGCAAAATCCAACCGGATTTGGTCTTTGCGGTTCCCGGGGTACGATCACCTACGGACGGGCCGTGAGTAATGCGGCAGCGGATGCCAGAAGACAGCTGTTTGAATTGGCCGAACCATATTTAGAAGTTCCGCCGGAAGCTATGCAATTAGAAAATTACGGGGTTGTGACCAAATCAAGACCAGGAAAATTTGTTTCATGGAAACAATTAATTCCACCGGATTTAACCATCACTGGTTACGGTAAACACACCGAGAACTTTTCAACTCCTAACTTTTTCATGGTATTCCTGGAGGTTGAAGTCAACAAACAAACCGGTCAGGCAAAAGTTGTTCATATGTTAGGGGGCACCGATGCCGGACAGGTCATCGATCCAGCCACCTTGGAAATGCAATGTCATGGGGGAATTGGTTCAGCCAGTTTGGACACTGCTCTGTTTGAAGAACACATTGTTGATCCAGCGACGGGACGACCGCTCACCTATAACATGCTTGAATATAAGTGGCGAACATTTAATGAATTCCCAACATTTGATACCGTGATGTTGAGTTCTCAATTTGATACCTTTATGTTTAAGGCACTTGGTGTCGGTGAAATCGCCGGGGCTGCGGCAGCCAGCGCGACCATGCAGGCAATTTCCAATGCAATTGGCGTAGAG
>JAKLQL010000262.1 GCA_022013395.1 Acetobacterium sp. | reverse complement strand
CATAGAATCCAGCTCGTAGCTTGATTACTTTTCCTTCTCTGATCAATCGATCAATGACCGTATTGTGATATCCCGCATCGGTAAAATCGGATAGCTTTACAATACCATTATTTTCATCAAATACCTTTTTGTATTTTTCACAGTTCATCGTTAATATCACCTCTTTTAAATTCGCAAGCGGATATATTTACTCTATTATACAACTTAATATTTATTCTTTCAATTAAAAAACCACTCTGATTTAATAATCGTGAATGATGGGACAGTGTTTGTGCAGATGGGATTTCACGGTCGGAATGGAATATACAATAGCCAGAGTTTTTCAATTTTTAACAGTCGGTCATACTTTAGGTTGAGACTAAAATCAAAAAATAAAAAAAGTGCCTCTGGCACATCAACACCCCTGCCCCTCAATCTTGAGGGGTTTTTGGGTTTTCTTTATCTTTCATTTGTTGTAAAATTAAGTATGAATGTTTTGCAACAGATTTTTTCTGATTTTTATGATCAAATTCTTGCTTTGCCACTTCGACCGGTTGTTGTGGAAAATATTGATAAAATGATTCATTGCGGTGATTTTTCCAAGGGGTTTGCTTTATATGGCTGTACTCACTGTGGCAAATTCAAACCCGTTGCTTTTCGCTGCAAAAGTCGGTTCTGTCCAACCTGTGGCAATCTTTATTCCAGAAAACGCTCCACCGCCATGTCCTTTAAACTTCTCAACTGCCGACATCGTCATTGTGTTTTTACCATCCCTGAACAACTTCGCCTTTTCTTTTTGAAAGATCGCTCGCTGCTCTCTGATCTTTTCCATTCCGTCAGGGATGTCATCCTGCGCCTTTTTTCAAAAATGAACCGTTCTGAAAACTTTACCCCCGGTTTTATCTGCGTCCTCCACACCTTTGGTCGCGATCTTAAGTGGAATCCTCACATCCACGTGCTTGTTTCAGAAGGGGCTGCTGGCAATATGACTCCCTGGCGTAAAGTCAGTCATTTCAATTTCAACTTCCTCCGCTTTGCCTTTCGAACCGCTCTGCTTGATCGTTTGGCTGCTCGTCTCGGATCTTCCTTCACGACCATGAAATCTCTGATTTATAAACTGTGCCCACAAGGCTTTTATGTTTATGCCAAACCCAATGTCTGCAATCCTCATCAGGTTGCCAAATATATCGGCCGTTATCTCGGGCGTCCGGTCATCGCCACTTCCCGTATCGTCTCCTATGATGGCCAATCTGTTACCTTTCATTATAATCGCCATGAAGATGGCCTCCTTATACACGAAACCATTTCAGTCATGGACTTTATCAAGCGACTCATCCGCCATATTCCCAACAAACATTTCAAAATGATCCGCTATTATGGGATTTATGCCAAACACCATCCCCAGATGCCCTACTTTCGCTATGCCATTCATCCCAGCAAACGTAAGATCCTCCGTTCTTTCAATCGCTGGCGCGAT
>JAKLQL010000261.1 GCA_022013395.1 Acetobacterium sp. | reverse complement strand
TGTTGTTCTTCTTTGCTGGAGAGCGAGGCTGTTTCATCTTCCGAGGCTACAGTTGACACTGGAGCTTGGGTGTTTAATTGAAGATTTTTAGCCTTTTCTGATATTTCCAGGATATCCATACCTTTTGAAGAAGAACTGGTTATGGTTGTCGTTTTAGAGTTACCCTGGGCATCCCAGGTTCTTAAAGATTCGACAGCTTTGGTCGCTTCCTTATAACTGCTTTGGCTTGCCATTGCGACGGTTGAACTTTCGATTTTCATAAATCCACCTCCATGTTTTTACGAAATGACTACGCCAGAAAAAGACGCAATCCGTTAAAATTAATATCGGCAGATTAAAATAAAAGATAAGTGATAAATTAAATAAAGTTGATTAATTCTCAGAGCGAAAGGCCACCGTTTTGCCTTCAAGAATCATATTGGTGGTTCGCATCGCACACATTTTGCCGCACATCGAGCAGCTGTGTTCTTCTTCTGTTGGGGTACTCTCATAATAGGATTTAGCTTTTTCGCCATCAATGGCCAGCTCAAACATGGTATCCCAATCAATATTCCGTCTGGCATCGGACATTTTGTTATCCCAGTCCCGGGCATTGGGAATACCTTTGGCAATATCAGCGGCATGGGCGGCAATCTTGGTAGCGATGATGCCTTCCTTAACATCATCAATATCCGGGAGCCGCAAATGCTCAGCAGGGGTCACATAGCAAAGAAAATCGGCCCCGCTGGCGGCAGCGATGGCCCCACCGATGGCGGCGGTAATATGGTCGTAACCCGGAGCCACATCCGTTACTAAGGGTCCAAGAACATAGAAGGGGGCATTGTGACATAGTTTTTTCTGAAAAATCATATTGGCAGCAATTTCATTGATACTCATATGGCCGGGACCTTCAACCATCACCTGAACATCTTTAGCCCAGGCTCGCTTGGTCAAATGGCCCATTTCAATTAATTCACTGAGCTGAGAAGCATCGGAGCTGTCATCAATGCAACCAGGCCGGAGGGCATCGCCCAAACTGATGGTAACATCAAATTCCCGGAGAATTTCCAGAAAATCATCGTAATACTCATAAAAGGGATTCTCGTTGCCGGTCATTTCCATCCAGGCAAAAAGCAGCGAGCCGCCTCGGGAAACGATATTCGTTCGCCGTCCAGCCCGTTTAAAGGCTTCCACCGCCCGTTTATTGATACCAGCGTGAATGGTCATGAAATCCACCCCTTCTTCGGCATGAGCCCGGACAACCCGCATAAAATCCTGGGGCGTGATCTCCAGCAGATCTTTTTCAAGATAACCGATGGCATCATACATTGGAACCGTGCCGATCATCGCCGGGGACAGTTCAATGAGCTTTTTTCTGAACGTATTGGTTTTTCCATAATTACTTAAGTCCATGATGGCTTCGGCCCCGAATTTCAGAGCTAGTTTTACCTTATCCAATTCAACTTCATAGTCTTTACAATCTCCGGATACTCCCAGATTCACATTCACTTTTGTTTTCAGCCCGGTGCCGATCCCTTCAGGAGAAAGTGATTGATGTCTGACATTGGCCGGTATCGCAACCTGGCCACAGGCGACCAGTCCCATGAGTTTGGTAACATCGATGCCCTCCTTTTTTGCCACTGTTTCCATTTTGGGTGTGATGATCCCCTTTTTAGCCGCTTCCATTTGAGTTTTGTAATTTTTCATAATAATTTCCTTCCATATTAGAGATTTTGAGTATAAAAAAAGTGCCTTCCCGAATAGGAAAGCACTGAAAGCACGTATTAGAAAATTAGTTAAAACGCCTTGCCTCCCTACGTTAGTATTAACTAACAGGTTCAAAGGGTCAGGTTTTAACCTTCTCAACTATATAAGTCCCCCCGCAAATCAGTATTTAATTGTGAGTATTATATCATGTGGCATAAAAAAGTCAATAACGCGCTGATTAAATCAGGGTGAGATTTATCTTTAAACGAGCAGTTGGGTCAGAAAAATGATAAAAACACAACACATAGTATACCGGTAATCCATTGAATGACTGCATTAGCAGAGAGATAAGCTTGATTTTGAATAAATCGGCTAAGAGGACCAATATTATTTTTAGCTGGCATCGCAAAACCTCTTTCTTTTAACCTGATATAGGAAAAATGGATTCGATAAATTTAACAAATTGGGACTGTCATTTTTGATCGATTCTTGTTATGATAGAGTCAATAAGATTTATTCCAATTATAACAGTCCAGATGGATTGAAGCAATCAAAGGATGCGCAAGAATTAACAATGGAGAATAGCCGGATATTGCATAAAAGCTTTGTTCACAGACAGGAAAAAGCCTGGAAACAAAGAAAAAACGATGTGAACTTAAAAATAAACAGAACATGGACCGCTAAAATGAAAACGATTGAATCGAAAAAGTAGATTAACTAAAGTCATTGTAAAAAGACAGAGATGGTGCTAAATGAAACTGAAATATAAAACAATAATAATCGCCCTTTGCAGTGCCGCAGTGCTGTTGGGGATCACCTATGGGATTTTTTATTGGGTCTTTTACGGTTATGTTGACACAGCTCAGAGAAATCAGATTGATAAAGATTTTAAAATGGTGGAGACCATCATTGCGAATGAAAAAGATAATCTGAACAGCATTCTGAAAGATTGGGCCTATTGGGATGATACCTATAATTTTATCAACAATCGAAATCCGGATTATGTAAAAGCTAACCTCAATGAAGAGACCCTTGAAAACTTGAATTTGAATATGATGCTTTTTATCAACCAAACCGGTGAGATAGTGGGATATGGAGATTTTGGCCTGACTGATGAACAATCCGCGGCACTGGTGGAAAAAATCAGACAAAATAACTTTTATACCGGGGTTCTTACCGATACTGAGGACGCCAAAACAAGTCTGATAATCCTTGACGGTCAGCCCTATCTGATGGCATCGGGACGGATTAATAATTCCAGCCGGAATGCCGTAAGTAATGGCAGCATCGTGATGGTAAAGACTTTTGATGACGAGATGACAGCTTATATCGATACGTTAACCGGAGTTAATGTGGAATTAAGAGCAGCGAAGACGATTTCAACGATTCCGGAAAATCAAATTCTCAATCGAGAATTTGATGGAAAACCCTATCTCACAGCCAGTCGACTCCAGCCAGATATCTATGGGGAAGAAACGATACTGATGACGATTTCCCGGATTGAAGAAAACTATAGTTTTGTGAAACATCAGTTTA
>JAKLQL010000260.1 GCA_022013395.1 Acetobacterium sp. | reverse complement strand
TTGTCACGTTTTTTCTTGATAATATTCTGCTAATGTGTTAGAATTGCTATGTTATAAATAAATGAGGGGGGTGAACCCATGGCTAACATTAAATCGGCTATGAAACGAGCTAAAACAAATGAAATCAGTCGTCTGCGAAATAAGATGGTAAAGACTAATCTTAAGACTACTGTAAAGAAATTTGATCTTGCAGTTACTGAAGGTAACGTTGAAGCAGCGCAGGAAGCTTATCGTTTAGCATCAAAGAAAATTGATATGGCTGTTACAAAAGGTGTTTTACATAAAAACACAGCGGCACGTAAAAAAAGTACTTTGGCTAGAATTTTAAACAAGATGACTGCTTAATTACCTCATTTATATATTCCCAAAACCCGTGTCTCTAGGGTCTATCCAAAGATGTACTTACTCAGGTACATCTTTTTTTATTGCCAAAAGCCATTGACCTTCGTACCGACACTGATCAATGCAGCATCGATACGATCCACGCTGCGATTATGCAATCTTCATTAAAAATAATTCCAAAGCAAAATTCTGATCAATTTCACCCAGTTTCATCTGGGCATCTAGATCAGCTCCGATGACCATGATCTCCCATAAGTTATCCATCGGATAGTTCTTTCCGTTTTTTAAAATTTTATTGACGATAAATGGTGCCAGTTTCATTTCGCTGGCCACTGTTTTAGCAGGCAGTCCCCTGCTACTATAGATCTTTACCATCAGCAGCATTCTAATCTGGCGCAGTAACAGACTGAAAACCCCAAACGGCGATTCGCCTTCCATGTAAAACTGGTTCAGCATTAGCAACGCCTGATCCTTTTCCCCGCTCACGGCATAATCAATTAGCTTGAAAATCCCCTCTTCAATCGATTGCGGAAGAATCAGCAGGATATCTTCTTTGGTAATCTCATTGCGATCGCCGCTATAATCGATGAGGCTGTTGAGCTCATTGTCGACCATCTCCATGGTCTTTTTTTCATTAATTAAATACATTGATCGCTGAATAAAGAGTTCCAGTGCGGCACGGCTTATTATTTTTTCGGCATTTTTAATCCGCCGCATTATCCACGATTGCAGATCCCCGGCATCCAGTTTTTCAAAGACCACCAGGCTGCCGACTTTGGTCAAGCTTTTGTATAGTTTTTTTCGCTTATCCGGCTGTTCCCAGTAAATAATCAGCAACGTTGATGGACATGGTTTTTCCAGATAGGCATTGATTCGATCCAGGTCTTTTTTGTCGGTGATCTTGTCCAACTGCGCTTCTTCCCGAACAACAACCATCCGTTTATTGCTCATCATCGGCAGGGTTTCACAGGTGGCCAACAGTTCCGACACATCCAGGTTTTTATCATTGTAGGTGGTCAGATTTAGAGGTTCCAGCCCTTTTGCTATTTCGGTCCCAATGAGAGTCTTTTCCATCATATGACCAATATATTGTTCCGGGCCGGTAAATAAATAGACCGGACTGATTTCATTGCTTTTTACACATTTATTAAGTTCTTTATAATTCACATTGTTTCTCCATTAATTTATGTCATTTAATAAACATAGTTTTTATAGTGGATGAAGTCGCCGTTGCTGGTGATCTCGACAGCGCCATTCTGATCTGTTCTCAAGGTGGCAATATGTTCCTCATCCAACCGATTAAGCACCTCATCATTCGGGTGACCGAAAAGATTATGAGCGCCCACTGAAATTATCGCCATTTCCGGTTCAACTGCCTGAATGAACTCCCGAGTGGATGAGGTTTTGCTGCCATGGTGCGGGATTTTGATGATTTGAAAATCGGTTTGCCCACTTTCATCTTCCAGTGTCTTTAGCAGTTGTTTTTCAACGTCGGCTTCAATGTCGCCACACAGCAGCAGATTGGTGTTCTGATATGAAATCGCCATCACCAGCGAAGCATTATTCTGATCATCGTCTTCTTTAGGACTGATTTCCCCCTCTGGATTATACACCTTAATCTTGACTCCGTCACCACTTTCAATCATCGATCCCTTTTTTAATAAAGATACCGGCACCATATCTTGATTCAGGAGTTTTTCATTATTGGTCTGGATGCTCATAAAAAGGTTTTTCACCGGATAACCGTCGAAGACAAGCTCTTCAACGCCCTGGCTATGATCCACATGGTTATGGGTTAAAAAGATTGCATCCAGTTGTCGGATATTTTTTGAGTACAAAGCCGGGTAGAGGACACTCTCGGAAACTTTAGTCGATCGCTCAAAGAGATAACCGCCGCCATCAACCAAATAATTCAGTCCACCCGGTGTTTCAATCAGAATGCTGTCCCCCTGGCCCACATCGAGAATCGTAACCACTAGATTTTTGGGAAATAATGGTGATACCAGTAGAATTAAGATAAAACCGATCCCCAAACTTACTGTGGCAATTTTTACAGCCTTCAATTTCAAATAGAAATACCCGGAAACAAAAAATATCGCTAAAAAAAATAAACCCATCTCTGCAATTGAAAAGCCGCCCCGATTGATCCAGAAAATACTAAGGCTTTTCCCCAAATCGTTGATGCTATTAAGGACTACAATAACAGATTCACCTAAAAAGGCAATGGGCATTGAAATAATCGGTCCCATAAAAGGAAAAATTGAAACGATTATCAAAAATACCATCCCCGCCAGTAACAAGATTCCAATCAATGGCACCACAATGAGGTTGGAAAAGAAGCTTATTGTGGTAAAGCTTTTAAAATGATATAAAAGAATGGGCAAGGTTCCCACGGTCGCACAAACGGTTAAAACCAGTCCTTGAATTACAGGTCCTGCTTTTATTTGGTGGTGAACCTGCTTTTTGTTGCGCTGTTTTTCGTATAAATACAGGAGTGGTCCATAAAATAGAATAATCCCCAGAACTGCTCCCATGGATAATTGAAACCCGGCCTGAAAAAGCTGGGCTGGCCAGATACATAAAATTACGATGCCTGCCAAACATAGCTGATTCAGGGAATCCCGTTCCCGGTGAATTCCCTGACCCAATGTCAGACAGATCAGCATAATCGATGCTCGGATCACTGGCGGTACAAAACCAGTAAGAGCAACATAAAATAACAACACCGGTATCAGAAATAGCAGCCAGTACCGCTTCTTAATTTTAATGGCCAGCAACAGAAACGAAAGCGCTAAAAACACATATGCCACATGTAAACCGGAAACCGATAAAACGTGGGTGACTCCAGCATCTTGAAAGCTCTGGGAAAGATCTTCATTAATGTCTTTTTCTCCAAAAATCACGCCTTTGAGCAAAGCAGAAACGGCGTCAGAAAAATAGGCATCACAGCGGTCTTCTAAACTTCGTTTAATTCCTAAAATCTGATCATAAAAAGAGCTTTCCCGCCCAACTATATCAATGTTTTCCGGTTCCACAGCTAACAAGCCATCAATGGACTGCGATTTGAGATATAAATTATAGTCAAAACCGCCAGGATTTCTTTTCCCGGGCGGTTCGGAGAGAACGCCTTTTAATAACACGACCTCCCCGGGAAGATAATTGATGAAATTATGATCATCGCCATCATCCTGGGCTTTTTCGGTTTCTTTATTGGTATTTTTATCGTTTTGAAAATAGATCGTTGCTTTTAAACCGGTGGGATTGTTCAACACAGCATTTTCGTCAGCGGTGCTGATCATCTCTTTAGCCTTTATATTAATCGTTACACGGTCCTCAGTCGCCCTAGGGTAATCAGTGACAATGCCAACCACGGACACATCTTTATCATAAAACGATGTCAATCGATCCGTTTCCGGAAATGATCCA
>JAKLQL010000259.1 GCA_022013395.1 Acetobacterium sp. | reverse complement strand
GGAGATGGGAATAATAACCAACGTGGGTGAGGGCCATACCCAGTACCTGAAAGATATACCAACAGTGGCCAAAGCCAAGGGCGAACTGCTGGAGGCCCTTCCGGAGGGAGGACTGGCGGTGGTCAACGGCGACGATTCAAATGTGATGGCCCAGACCGGCAGGGCAAGGATAAAAATCATTAAATTCGGTATGGGCGATGATTGTCATTACAGAGCCGAACAGGTAAATTACAGCCAGGACGGGACATCCTTCAAAGTGAACGGGCAGCAAATTATGATAAGGCATCTGGGGCTGCATAATGTTTACAACAGTCTGGCGGCCATTGCTGTTGGAGAGGCGCTGGGCGTGGATATCAAAAGCGCTGCCGAAAAGCTGGCCGGGCTGGAACCAACCCCCATGCGCCTGGAAGTAATAACGGCCGGCAAATTCACCATTATCAACGATGCCTATAATGCCAACCCGCCATCAATGAGGGCGGCGCTTAAAGTGCTGGGATCATTGAATGCTTCCCGGAGGAAGGTGGCCATATTGGGGGACATGCTGGAACTGGGGGGCATCGAAAAACTGAGACATCACGACATCGGAGCTTTTGCCGCGGAGAATGCCGACCTGGTAGTGTCCGTAGGACCGCTGGGAAACGATATCTTTCTGGGTGCCTCCAGCTTGAAGAAGAACAGCCTCTATTATCAGGATAATGCCGCTTTGATAGCGGAGCTTGGTATGATCTTAAAAAAAGGCGATGTGGTCCTGGTGAAAGCCTCGCGGGGCAGGAATTTTGAGGAGATCGTCAACGCCATAAAAGGATTAGCATAAATGCTCTATCTGCTATTATACCCATTGGCCGAAAAGATTCACTTCTTCAATCTGTTTCGTTACATCACATTTCGTTCGGCCTATGCCCTGGTGACGGCACTGCTGATATCTTTTCTGATCGGGCCCTACCTGATCAGGTGGCTAAAAAAGCTCGGGATCGGCGATATCGGCCGGGAGGACGCCCCGGATCATCATAAAAAAAAGGCCGGGACCCCCACCATGGGCGGGCTGATCATCCTGGCGGCCATAATAATACCGGTGCTGTTATGGGCCGACCTGAGCAATCGTTATATCCAGATAGCCTCGCTGGCCACCCTATGTCTGGGCGCCATCGGCTTCAGCGACGATTATCTAAAAGTTGTCAAGAAACAACCCAAGGGTCTGGTGGGAAGGAAAAAGCTGGTCGGGCAGATCACCCTGTCGGTAATAATAGGAGCCATCCTAGTCATCTATCCGTTGAACCCGGAATTTGCCACCAAGACCAATTTTTTGTTCTTTAAAAATATCTTCATCAATCTGGCCTGGTGGATGTTCATTCCCTTCGTGGTCCTGGTCATAGTGGGGACATCCAATGCCGTCAACCTGACCGACGGGCTGGACGGTCTGGCCATCGGAGTGGTGCTGTTCGCCGCCGCGGCCTATGCCGTGATGTGTTATTTTGCCGGGAATTACAAACTGGCCAGTTATCTCAACATCATATTCATGAAGGGCTCGGGAGAGCTGACCATATTCTGCTCTGCAATTGTCGGGGCTTCGCTGGGTTTCCTGTGGTACAACGCCCATCCGGCCGAGATCATGATGGGCGACACCGGCTCGCTGGCCCTGGGCGGGGCCATAGGTACCACGGCCGTTCTGATAAAACAGGAGATACTTCTGCTGATCGTGGGCGGGGTCTTCGTAATGGAGGCACTGTCAGTGATCCTGCAGGTGCTGTCCTTCAAGATGACCGGGAAGAGGATATTCAAAATGGCTCCCATCCATCACCATTTTACCCTGATGGGC
>JAKLQL010000258.1 GCA_022013395.1 Acetobacterium sp. | reverse complement strand
GCGAGGCTTCTGAAATTGTTTCTAACGAAAATTATAAACCGAGAGGATAAACCATGAGTAAAAAAACAGTATCCGATATTGAGTTGAAGGGCAAAAAAGTCCTGATGCGGGCTGACTTCAATGTGCCATTGGATGAAAATGGCATGATTACCGATGAAACCCGAATTACAGCAGCGTTGCCAACGATTAACTATATTTTAGATCAGGGGGCATCCTTAATTTTGATGTCGCATATGGGTCGACCAAAGAATCAGCCAAATCCCAAATATTCATTGGCACCAGTCGCAAAAAAACTATCTGAATTATTGAAGAAAGAAGTCATTTTCAATGATGATGGCGCTGTCACCGGATCAGTGACGGTGGCGGCTGCCGCAGGATTAAAACCAGGAGAGGTGCTACTGCTTCAAAATACCCGGTTCAGAGCGGAAGAAGAGAAAAATGACCAGCGGTTTGCTAAGGAATTGGCAGATCTGGGGGATGTTTTTGTCAATGATGCTTTTGGAACGGCCCACCGTGCCCATGCATCAACCGTTGGGATTGCAGAGATCCTACCCGGTGTTTCGGGATTCCTGATTCAAAAAGAGTTGGATTTTATGGGAAGAGCTCTGGAAAATCCCGAACGCCCATTTGTTGCCATCCTTGGCGGGTCAAAGGTTTCTGACAAGATTGGGGTCATCAATAATTTGTTAGAAAAAGTAGATACCCTCATTATTGGCGGTGGCATGGCTTTTACCTTCTTAAAAACACAAGGCTACGAAATTGGAAAATCACTGCTGGAAGAAGATAAATTGGAGCTGGCCAATGAGCTGGTAGCCAAAGCTAAGGCTAAAGGCGTTAACCTGCTGTTACCCGTTGATGTCGTCGCTGCTGAGACTTTTGCGCCCGATTCCCCATTTGTGGTTGTGGATATTAATGCCATTCCAGTCAATTCGCTAGGGCTGGATATCGGCCCGGTTACTTCTGCAACTTTCACGAAGGCGATTATGAGTGCCAAAACGGTGATCTGGAATGGTCCCATGGGCGTGTTTGAAATGCCGGCCTTTGCCAAAGGCACTGAAGCAGTTGCTAAAGCAATGTCCGATTCCGATGCGATTACCATTATCGGCGGCGGCGATTCGGCCGCAGCGGTTAAAATTCTTGGTTATGAAGAAGGCATGAGCCATATTTCCACCGGTGGCGGCGCTTCACTGGAATTCCTTGAAGGAAAGAAACTGCCAGGTATTGAAATCTTACAGGACAAATAAACAAATCAAAGGAGAATACAATGCGAAAACCAATCATTGCCGGAAACTGGAAAATGAATAATGATATTTTTGAAACTGAAAAATTAATGACTACGCTGTTGCCACTGGTGGCAGGAGCAGATGCTGAAGTGGTTTTTTGTCCCACTTATTTAGGACTGCGAAAAGCTGTGGAAATGGCCAAAGACTCGAATGTTGGCATTGGCGCTCAAAACATGCATTTTGAAAAAAATGGTGCTTATACTGGGGAAATATCTGGAGAAATGTTACAGGCCATTGGGGTAAAATATGTGCTTATTGGTCACTCGGAACGGCGTGAATATTTTAACGAAACCGACGAAGGGGTGAATAAAAAAGCCATCAAAGCGCTGAGCTTAGGGATTACTCCGATTGTCTGTTGTGGTGAAACTCTGGAAGAACGGGAAAGCGGAAAAGCCGAAGCAAAGGTAGTTGGTCAAATGGAAGCCGGGCTGAAAGGGATTGAAGACATCACCAAAGTTGTCGTTGCCTACGAACCCATCTGGGCGATTGGTACCGGCAAAACAGCCAGCAAAGAAGAAGCCAACGAAGCCTGTGGTTGGGTACGACAAACCATCGCCAAAATGTTTGGAGTCGATGCTGCCCAAAAAGTCCGTATTCAATACGGCGGTTCTGTCAACCCTGAAAATATCAAAGATCTGATGGCCATGGACAATATCGATGGTGCCTTGGTTGGTGGTGCTTCACTAAAACCGACTTTTTCTGAGATTGTAAAGTTTTAATTACATTCTAATTTTCATGAATTATAAGAAAAAAAAGATAGTAAGTACCGACAACGAATTAAAATATTTGACCGAAAGGTGTTATCAATGAACAAAAATTTAACAGCTCTGATTATTCTGGATGGCTACGGCTTTACCAAATGTCATGAGGGAAATGCGGTAGAACAGGCGAAAAGCCCTTTTCTTAATTCCTTATCTCAAAACTATCCTCATACCCTTATTACAGCCAGCGGCCTGGGTGTTGGATTGCCGGAAGGTCAGATGGGTAATTCAGAAGTCGGCCATTTAAATCTTGGTGCTGGTCGAGTCGTTTATCAGGAGCTGACACGGATTACCAAATCCATCGAAGATGGCGACTTTTTCGAAAACGTTGCCTTTCTGGCCGGCATTCGCTCAGCTAAACAAAACGACGGTGCCTTGCATCTGATGGGGTTATTGTCCGATGGCGGTGTTCACAGCCATGAATGCCATCTTTATGCATTACTGAACCTGGCCCAAAAACATGGATTAAAGCGTGTATATGTTCACTGTCTCATGGATGGCCGAGATACTGCGCCGGACAGCGGTCTTGGCCATATCAAATCGCTGGAAGCTAAAATGGCCGAACTGGGTGTAGGCAAAATTGCCACCATTATGGGTCGCTATTATGCAATGGATCGGGATAACCGCTGGGATCGGGTCGAAAAAGCCTATGATGCCATAACCAATGGCGAAGGACAACATGCCATATCAGCAGTGCAGGTGATGGAAGAAACCTATGCGGCCAAAATTACCGACGAATTTGTGCTGCCAACCATTATTGATACCGTTGAGGACAAGCGGATCAAGTCCAATGATACGATTATTTTTTTCAATTTCCGACCGGACCGGGCCCGGGAAATAACCCGAGCGTTTATTGATCCTGCCTTTAAGGAATTCAACCGGAAAACCGGCTTTCTTGGTTTAAATTATGTCACCATGACTCAGTATGATAAATCCTTCGAAAATGTTTCGATTGCCTATAAACCCGAATCCATCGACAATACTTTGTGTGAATATCTCAGCAATCAGGGTATTCCTCAACTTAGAATCGCAGAAACAGAAAAATATGCCCATGTCACCTACTTTTTTAATGGCGGGCTGGAAAAACAATATCCATTGGAAGACCGGGTGTTGGTGCCATCACCCCATGTGGCAACCTATGATTTACAACCGGAAATGAGTGCTTATGAGGTTGCTGAAAAAGCAGTGGCCGCCATTGAAAGCGAAAAATATCAATTAATGGTGCTTAATTTTGCCAATGCCGATATGGTGGGTCACACTGGCATTTTTGAAGCAGCCGAAAAAGCGGTGGAGGTGGTGGATGAATGCGCCCAAAAAGTCATCACTGCGATCCTGGCAAAAGGTGGCAAGATCATCTTAACCGCGGATCATGGCAATGCCGAAAAAATGATTGATTATCAAACCCATCAGCCATTTACTGCCCATACTTCCAATCAAGTGAAGTGTATTCTAATTGGTGATGGTGAGGTCAGTCTCAGAGATGATGGGCGATTGGCAGATGTGGCACCGACCTTGCTTGACCTGATGGATCTGCCGGTACCCAAAGAAATGACCGGAAAAACACTGATCAAATCAAAATAAAGTAAAAATAGAAAAGATGTGACCGTTTACATTAAAAAAGTCTCGATCGAGACTTTTTTAATGATTGAAAATGTTTTTTGTCTATGATATTATAACGTGCACGATTATATACGGAGGTGATACTAATGAAAACAGCTTTATTGATTATTTTAATTATTTCCAGCTTTTCACTGATTACTGCGATACTTTTATCGCCAGCAAAAGTGGCCGGGATGTCAGGAGCCATTGCAGGTGGTGCTGAATCTTTATTTGGAAAGAAAAAAGCAAAGGGATTTGAAGGCTTCTTAGAAAAAGCAACAAAAGTTTCAGGCATTTTATTTATGTTGTCGGCATTTGTTTATTCACTCATATAAAACATTCTGGCATTTATTTGGATGGTCTAAAAACTGACAGATGGAACTAATCAAATTACAGTTTATGGCTCCATTAAATGGAGCTGTAGCGTTTTTTGTGACGCTCAGGTTCGTTATTTTTACAATCTTATTTCGTCGTGTAAACAATTAACTTAAAATGATTTAGAACTGCAACATTGCCTTTTAAGGTATTTTTTATGTCTAAAGCTGTTGACATATGTAAAAGGTAATACTAAAATTAGCATTCTAAGTCAAAAACTTTAAGAGGGAGAGAAAAATGATAACATTTATTGTGGCCGTGGGAATTATTGCTTTGATATTTGCATTGTATCTTTCAAAGTCAGTACTCAAGGAGAGTATGGGAACTGACAAAATGAAAGAAATATCAGAAGCGATTCAAGAAGGGGCGATGGCATTTTTAAACAGACAGTATAAGACGTTGTTACCAATAGCAATCGTAATTATTGTACTTCTTGCACTATTTACTGAGTTTGGAATTGCTTCCGCTATCGCTTTTGCTGTTGGGGCTCTATTCTCAACATTGGCAGGATATATGGGGATGT
>JAKLQL010000257.1 GCA_022013395.1 Acetobacterium sp. | reverse complement strand
CGCGGCGGTACTCTGACCAAAACGCTGCCGCAGCAATTCAGCAAACAGATGGTGATATCTGAACCAACGCCGTTCGGCGTCCAAAGGGACAATAAACAGATTGGCGCGTTCGAGATATTCAAGGGTTTCCTGCCCGGAAGCTGATGGATTAAGGAGTACTGCATCGCAAAGGGGGCCGCTCATGCGGTCAAGGATCGATGTGTGAAGCAGAAAAGACTGCACATTTCCGGGCTGCTGCTGCAGAACTTCTTCAATCAGATAGTCAAGAATATAACGGTGGCTGCCGGTGAAAGCCCGGATGAATCCTGTGGTATCTGTCTGCCCCTGCAGGGAAAGTGCAGCCAGCTGCAGCCCAACAATCCAGCCTTCCGTGCGATTCTCAAGATCGGCAATATCTTTATCAGAAAGATTGAGGCCCATCACCTGACTTAAAAAAACCGTAGCTTCAGAGAATGAAAAACGAAGGTCTGCCGCACGCAGCTCGGTTAATTGACCCCGAGCGCGCAGCCGTGCCAGAGGAAGCGAAGGATCTTCACGGGTGGCGATAACCAGATGCATTTGCTGCGGCAGGTGTTCAAGCAGAAAGGCAAGCGCGTCGTTGACCGGTTTGGCGTCAATAATATGGTAGTCATCCAGGATCAGGAAAAAGTGATCTGAAACCGAGGATATCTCATTCATTAGGATTGTCAGAACAAATTCGGGTGGCGGCGGCTGAGGGGCTTCGAGCATGCCCAATAAGCCCTCTCCAATATTAATTAGAATCGCCTGCAGAGAATAAACAAGGTATGTCAAAAAGCGTGTGATGTCATTATCATCTGCATCAAGCGACAGCCAGGCTACCGGCTGGCCGCTCCCAGAAATCCATTCACTGACAAGTGTAGTTTTGCCAAAACCGGCCGGTGCCGAAACGAGGGTCAGCTGTCGCCGCCGTCCTTCTTCAAGGCGCATGGTAAGATGGGGCCGGTGGATAACCTCCGGTCTTAAGGGCGGACTAAAGAGTTTTGTGACAATTATTGGCGTCTTCATTGAATAAGTATAACGCCCTTTTTCGGTCGATTTATAAATCTTTTCCATGTCCTCATTGCCTTTCATTGGATCGGTATTGTATTGTGAATGAGTAAAAAATACTTGCATTCAAACTACTCATATTATACACGATTGAACCATCACCGGAAAACAATTTCCCCCAAACGCAAAAAACCTCCCTGGCCGAAGTCTGAGAGGCTAAATTTTATTTTATTCAGTTCCCGTCAATATCTGTTTTGTTTTGTCTGTTTTACATTGATGTGGGTAGCTATTGACTTAAACGCCTGTTCATCATGACGTGATGCGATTTCATGAGCCACGCTTCATGTTTTTTTTAACTAGCTACCACATTAAAATATCACGTTCCACAATACGTCTTATAGGAACTATTCGACGGTTCCGGTGGTGTCATAAATTCCAGATTAAGCAAATTATAATTGTACGGTGACTGAAGGACTTCTACTAACCGCTGCAAGGGCTTAAAATCACCCTGATCAGCAGCCGCTTGTAAGACTTTTTCAACCTGATGATTTCTTGGGATGACCACCGGATTCGCTTGTTTCATTAACTTCTTGATGTCTTGATCTGTTTGCACCTGTCTTTCCAAACGGGCTTTCCATTTATCAAGCCAATCTTTAAAGGCATCACTTTCATATAATTCCGATGACGGGGTTCTCTCAAGCGTCAAATCAACAAAGGTATTCGTATAATCGGCTTGATATTGCTTCATTAATCCCAATAACTCGGCGATCAGCAACTCATCTTGCGGC
The DNA here is from genome assembly GCA_022013395.1 of Acetobacterium sp. Lineage (GTDB taxonomy): Bacteria > Bacillota > Clostridia > Eubacteriales > Eubacteriaceae > Acetobacterium. The sequence continues at coordinate 7,155 of JAKLQL010000257.1, read as the reverse complement.
TCTTCATTGGTAATGCCCAGTTTTAAGCGCATCCCCTGGAGCCAATCCGCCTGATATAATGAAGGAAAGTTTCGCAGTGAGGCTTCGACTAATTTAAGCGCCTGTTCCTGATTGTCATCGACTAACGGAATCAGGGTTTCGGCCAAGCGAGCCAAATTCCACAAGTCAATATTGGGTTGATTCCGATAGGCATACCGTCCCTGCAGATCAATGGAACTAAATACCGTTTCCGGATCATAGTGATCCATAAAGGCACAGGGACCATAATCGATTGTTTCGCCACTGATGAACACATTATCGGTATTCATGACCCCATGAATGAAGCCGACCAACTGCCATTTCGCAATGAGGGAAGCCTGGGCTTTGATGACTTCGTCCAATAACCCAAGATAACCGTTTTGTTCCGACTGAAGCCAGGGGAAATGGCGGTTAATGGTATAATCGGCCAGGGCTTTAACATCAGCATTAGTACCCCACTGTGATGCATATTCAAAGGTACCGACTCTGATATGACTGGCGGCCACGCGCGTTAAAATCGCCCCTTGGAGAGTTTTTTCGCGATACACCGGATCGCCTGTTGTCACGACCGCCAAACTGCGGGAAGTCGGAATGCCCAGATAATGCATCGCTTCACTGATCAGATATTCCCTCAGCATCGGCCCCAACGCCGCTTTACCATCGCCACTGCGCGAATAAGGCGTTTTTCCTGATCCTTTAAGTTGGATATCAAAGCGCTGGCCAGCTGGTGTGATCTGCTCGCCAATCAGCATTGCCCGGCCATCACCCAGCATGGTGAAATAGCCAAATTGATGACCGGCATAAGCCTGGGCGATTGGTTTAGCATTAGCCGGTAAGGCCTGACCGGCTAAAATATTGATCCCAGCCTGACTAACTAGCGCTTCAGAATCCAAACCAAGATCTTTTGCTAAAATCTGATTCAAAATAACCAGTTTCGGAGCGCTGACCGTTTCTAATTTAAGCGGGGTATAGAATAATTCCGGCAGTTCAGCATAACTATTTTCCAAATTCCAACCAATATTATTTTTTTCCATCATTATCACCATTCCTTTCGTTTCACTCAAGGTCACAAGCGACCTGAAACGTCATGCTAATTCTGATTTCGTCTTGTGTTGTTTTTTTTCAGTCTACCACATTTGTGATGGCCTGACAAACGAAATGTCTCATGTCGTACCCATGACATAGAAACAGCCTACAGGCATTGCAGCATTAAACAGCCAATTACAACCATAAACACCGTCAAGAAATAAGCCTGTCATACTCATAACAGCGGTTCTATTCGAAATTTTTGCGGTGTGTTTGGCTTCATCAAAAGAGAAAGTCCGCTTAAAGATTGTGCTATATCGTCATTATCGAGTATGATATACTTTCATTACTATAGTATAATTTTTCAGCGTGTCCTCATCTCCAAGAGGTATGAGGTAACAAGCAGAAAGGCAGAAAAAATGTGATTCCGATACAACGAATTTTATTGGCGGAAGATGATCTGATGATTGCATCGGGGCTGGTTTATGCTTTGGAACAGGAGCAGTATGCGCCGTTCCACTGTAAGGATGTCTATACCGCCTGCCGCGCGATTGAAACAGAGCGATTTGATTTAGCGATACTGGATCTGCAATTGCCGGATGGGACAGGCTTCGAGATTAGTCAAAAGCTAAAAAATACCAATACGGCAATTATTTTTTTGACCATTGTAGACGACGAAAACAAAATTGTGCAGGCCTTTGAAAACGGAGCTGCGGATTATATCACAAAACCGTTCCGGTTGCGTGAGCTACTGGCCCGGGTGAAACGAACCCTCAATAGCGGCTCCGGGGCAAATCAATCGCAATTAGTGACCCTTGGAAAAGCAAACATTGACACCGCGGCTGGAAAAGTGTTTATCGGAACGGCGCCGGTCGAGTTGACTGCGCTGGAATATCGCTTGCTTTTAACCTTTGCGGCCAATAAGTCGCAGCTTCTTACCCGGACGCAAATTTTGGAAAGCATCTGGGACAACGGCGGTAATTTCGTCGAGGACAACACGCTGACGGTCTATATTAAGCGGCTGCGCCAAAAGCTGGGAGACGCCGTTTCCATCGAAACAGTCAGGGGGGTTGGGTATCGTGCTGATTAAAAAGCAGGAAATCATAGCATTATCGGACGATATTCGCAAAGCCATCGATGGAAAAGAAGTCGATTTTCGAGACAATCGAGAGGGCCTATGGAGCATCTTGAAAAACGACATCAATACCCTTGTGCGCATCAACAACGAACAGCGGAACACAGCACAGCGTGATCGGGATTTACTGGCGGACTATCTTGCCGATATTTCGCACCAGCTGAAAACACCCCTTACCTCGATGCTGATTATGGTAGATTTACTGGAAAATGCACCTGCCGATAAGCAGGAGGAATTCATCGCCAATATCAAAATTAGCCTCACCCGCATGGAATGGCTTGTTGCAACACTACTGAAAATGGCGCGGCTAGATTCCGGCGCAGTCGAATTTTCGATGGCGGAAATTTCGGCAGGCGACCTGTTAAAGAAAGCCCAGCAGCCATTGGAAGTCTTGCTCGATGTGAAAAATCAAACAGTCGAACTGGCCAATGATACCGCGCTGTTTTGCGATCGCCGCTGGACAGCGGAAGCCCTGACAAACCTGCTGAAAAACGCCTCGGAGTATTCGCCGGTGAACAGTAAGATCACCGTGAACAGTGGTATCAATCCCATTTACCGCTGGATTTCCGTGACGGACTGTGGCAAAGGAATCTCGAAACAAAAGTATCCCGACCTTTTTAAGCGGTTTGAATATTCCCAAAACGAAAACGGATATGGCATCGGGCTGCCGCTTGCGCTTTCCATAGTGCGCGGCCAAAACGGAGATATCGAAATTGACGGCGGCGGCAAGGAAACCGGTGCCACCTTCACCATAAAATTTTTTAAGTGAATAGATTGTCATTTTAAAATGTCCCGAAGTCACGCTGCAGTCACTTTTGTCTGCTACAATGTGGATATGAAAATTACAGGAGGACAAAAAAATGGCAATATTAGAGATCAACAGCCTTACAAAAACATACGGCAAGGGCGACACCAGCGTGACAGCTTTGGATCATGTGAGTTTCAGCATGGACAAGGGGGAGTTTGTTGCAATCATAGGTGCATCCGGTTCGGGCAAATCCACGCTCATGAATTTGATCGGCGGAATTGACCAGCCCACCTCTGGAAGCGTGAAAATCGACGGCAACGAAATCTACAACCTGAATGAGAGCGAACTCGCGATCTTTCGCCGCCGAAACATTGGGATGATCTATCAGTTCTACAACCTGATTCCCACCCTGACGACAGCGGAAAACATTATGCTACCGCGTCTGCTGGATCACCGCAAGCCGGATCCGGATAAGCTTTCTTCGATTCTCGAAACGATTGGCCTTTCGGAGCGCGCAACGCATCTGCCCAGCGAATTATCCGGCGGCCAGCAGCAGCGGGTGTCGGTGGGCAGAGCCCTGATTAACGACCCGGCTTTTATTCTTGCCGATGAGCCTACAGGCAATCTGGACAGCAAAGCAAGCCGCGAGATTATCGACCTTTTGAAGCTTGCGAACAAGCGCAGCAATCAGACGCTGCTGGTCATTACCCATGATGAAAAAATAGCCTTGCAGGCAGACCGAATCATCACCCTCGGTGACGGTCAAATTCTTTCGGACGAGGTGATGAAGGCATGAGGATCACGGCAAAGCTGGCATACAGCCAGCTGAAAATCAATCGTTCCCGCACCATTGGTGCCTTGATCGCCATCACCCTTGCCACGGCGCTGATTACCGCTGTATGCAGTTTTGTGGCCAGTGGCAATGCCATGCTGGTTAGCTTTTTAGGCGAGAATTATGGCGAATACGGCAACAGCTATGTGGCGCTGCTGCTTGTTCCGGCAATTCTTTTTGGTATCATCATCCTTTCCATGGCGATCATCGTTATCTCCAACGTTTTCCGTGTCAGCGCCGCTGAGCGTGTGACGCAGTTTGGCGTTTTGAAATGCGTCGGTGCCACCAAAAAACAAATTACCGACACCGTTATGTACGAAAGTATTCTGCTTTCGGCAATCGGCATTCCGCTGGGCATTCTAACGGGGTTGCTCTTGACCTTTGTTGGAATTGGTGTCGCAAATCATTTCCTGGATGATCTGAACAGTTTGGTTCACATCATGATGAACGAGATTACGCTGTCGCTTTCGTTTGTTGTATCCTGGAAAGCCCTGCTGCTAGCGGCGGCGGTTTGCTTTTTGACAGTGCTGCTTTCCGCATGGCTTCCGGCGCATAAGGCGGCGAAAGCTTCCGCCATAGATTGTATCCGCGGCACTGGAGAAGTAAAAATTGACCGCAAACAGGTGCGCACCAGTCCTTTGGTCGAACGGCTTTTTGGCATTGAGGGAACGCTGGCCGCCAAAAACATCAAGCGCAACCGCCGAAATTTCCGTTCGACCGTGATTGCGCTGGCTGCCGGCGTCATATTGTTTGTCAGCCTCGGGGAACTAAGCGGTCAGGCAAACACCATCCAAGCCTATCTCCATCTCGATATTGATCAAACCGTTTTGACAGAGTACACCTCTGCTCTCGACAGACATATGAACGCAGCGACCGGTAAGAAGGAAACCGTTTATCTCCATCCCATCAGCAGTGAACAGGGGAACGCCATTGCCCAAAAGCTGGAAGAATTTGACCACACAAAGATCTTCGGCATGGGTAACGATCTTGAAACCTATGAAACCATTTTGCCTGAAGAACTTATTTCCATCCCGATGCAGAGCGCAGTAGCGGCTTCTGACCAGCAGAACAAACCGGAACTTCCTGTGGAGATGATCGTTTTGGATGATACCCATTATGCCGCGCTTTGCGAAAAGGCCGGTGTCGCTTTCGGCTCCACCATTTTGCTCAACCACTACAGCTATAACGACAACGGAACAAAGGTTGACCTGGTGCCGTTTTCGCCCAAAATGAAAGCCATTACGCTTGTGAAAGCGGACGGAAGTAGCTATGAAATGTCGATACAGGGCATCTTGACCCAGGCCGACATGCCAAAGGAGCTTTTTTACCCCAATACGAATCCGGTTCGTTTGATTGTGCCGCAGGCCGAAGTTCGTGGCTACTCCTGGTATTCTGCCCCCTCCGATGTGGCGGGTTTTATCACGTACGCAAACGACGTGATGGCACAGGCATTCCCCGAAAATACGGACTCCTCCTATATGGAGTCCGGGTTTAATACCCGGGTCTATCAAGTGGACGACTACATGAAGGTGATGAACATTGCCATTGTGCTGGCCTCGATCTTTATGTATAGCTTTGTCGTGCTTCTCATGCTAATCGGATTTACCAATGTGATCAGTACAATGTCCACCAATGTACGGATGCGCTCCCGTGAATTTGCCGTTTTACAGAGTGTGGGCATGACCGCGGCAGGATTGAAGCAGATGCTGAACCTCGAGAGCGTTTTATGTTCGCTGAAAGCGCTCATGTACGGCCTGCCCGTTGGCATTATCGTGAGCATTTTTATAAATTTACCGATTCGATCGATGTTTCCGATTCCGTATGCGTTACCGTGGCTTGCCATCGTGCTGTGCGTGTTGGCCGTATTTCTAATCACCTGGAGCACTACCCGCTATGCCGCCCATCGACTGCAAAAGCAGAATATCATTGAAACAATCCGGTCGGAAAGCGGGAGCTAAACCATCGGACATACCTGATGGTACCAGTATTTTGCGAGATAATTCCGTTTTCCTGACAAACAATATATCCTATTACAAAAACGAAAAATCCAATTTTCTTTACATTTCCCTCGCCACCCCTTATACTCAACATATGTCCATTTTACAGATATTCAAAAATCTTATCTGGATGTAATAGCAAATTGATGATTGAGAGGTAAAAAAAATGGTTCGAATTTGGGGAAAAATCATGAAAAACAACAAATTTTCAGAAGAAAAAGTTATCGAAATTGATAACAAATCTTTGACTATATATGATAAAATCCAAGCTGCTTTAGAGACCTTCTGCCATGACTTTGATTTAGAAAAACCAATGTGGTTTGACAAAAATACAAAGGAACTTAATCAGATTTCCAAAACAACTTTTCGTGAAGACCAGTTTATCGAATCCATTTGGTTTGATTATTTGGAAATCGAAATTATCGACGATGGTAAAAAGAAAGCCTAACTGTGCCGAGGTGACATTTCGTTTTCCCTGCATAAAGCCATAAGACCCTGCTCCCATCATGGTTGCAGGGTCTTATTTGCTATTTTCTTTTTATTGGAATCCATATCTCCGCATAATAATTTTCATCCTGTGTTCCCTTGGGATATTTATCGAGAAATACCAATAACCTCTTAGTGCCGTAAATACTAATATTTTTTTATGCACCTTTATCTTTTTATCCGCTTTACTTGAATGTTTTTTCGGAATTTTTGACAATCTCAAACAGGCTTTTATTCAGATAAATACTTTGCGGCCGTCTTTCTTGAGATCTTTAGACCTTCTTCAATATATGTAATTTTGGTGTAAAATTCATAAAAGATCAAATTTACCAACTCTTTAGAATATACTTTTGGCAGTCTTTCCTTTAACGCTTCTGCTGTATTTTCCATCAGTTTATTGATTTCTTTCACTAATATCAGCGTTTCAATCGCTGTTTCTTCGATTCCTTTGAGGATAAATAAAATCCATTATGCAATAAACTTAGGTAATTATTCCGCTTTTTTACCTATGTTTTCATGACATAGGTAACTCGTTCCTATGTTCACATGGAATACTTTCTTATTTGTTCTCAAGCTAAACCCAGAATTAATCGCACCCTGCTTACAGACTTTTTTGCATTCACCACAACGAATACATTCAAGTGAATTAATGCTCTTAGTGATTTCTACATTCATTTTGCAGCTTCTTTCGCATTCTTTACAGCCATTACATTTAATTTTGTCCACATTCATCTGATAAAAGCTAAATTTGTTAAACACGGAATACATAGCTCCTAAAGGACAAATAAATTTACAGAATGGTCTGTATATAAAGATCGATGATATAATTGTTACAGCCAACAAGGATATCTTCCAATTAAATAAAAATCCAACTGCTTGTCTCAGATTCTCATTTTTTATTACTAACGGAATT
>JAKLQL010000256.1 GCA_022013395.1 Acetobacterium sp. | reverse complement strand
CCCACAACGGGGCGTGGGCGTAGCATTGCGAACCGGCGCGGCTGACAATAGCTGTGATATTATCGGCTATATGGACATCGATCTTTCCACCAACATCGAACATCTGAAACAGGTGAAGGATATTTTTGAAAACCAGCCGGAGGTAAAAATTATTAAGGGCTCCCGACTGATGAAAAATTCGGCCGTGAAGGGACGCAAACCCTCCCGAGAATTTACCTCCCGGGGCCTGAACGGACTCTTGCATGTGGTTTTTAACAATCAGTTTACCGATGCCCTCTGTGGATTTGATTTTTATCGAAAAGAGACCTTTGACGACTTGATCGCTGCTTCCAGCCAGGACAATGGCTGGTTTTATTGCGTTGAGCTATTACTTAGAGCCGAACGTAAGGGCATCAAAGTCCACGATATTCCGGTGATCTGGGAAGATGATTATGATACTAAGGTAAAGGTTGTTAAAACTGTGGTATCCTATCTCAAACAAATCAAATTTTTAAAGTCAGAATTTATCAAAGAAGATCGTCAAAAAAGATTGAGTTAAGATCCGATACAAATCCTGACAGCAGAGGAGGCAAGATGAAGGTACCGGCAAATAATTTATTACGACATTATCAAGAGCATCAGGAAGAATACGAAACCAAAGCACTGGAAATTCTAAGAAGCGGAAGCTATGTTCTGGGGAATGAAGTGGACCGCTTTGAGAGGAATTTTGCAAACTATATCGGCACCAATTACTGCGTTGGCCTGGGGAACTGTTTAGATGCCCTGTGGCTTTCTTTTCGTGTTTTAGGCATTGGTGCCGGCGACTAGGTCATCGTTCAGGCCAACACCTATATCGCCAGCGTGATGGGGATCACCATTAACGATGCCACCCCGGTTTTTGTGGAACCGGATGGATTCCACAGCATTGATGCGGCCACAATTGAAGAAAAAATAACCGAAAAGACCAAGGCCATTCTGGTGGTTCACCTTTATGGAACGAGCTGCGAAATGGATAAAATCGTCGCCATTGCCAAAAAACACAATCTCCGCCTGGTGGAAGATTGCGCCCAAAGCCATGGGGCCACCTATCAAGGCCAGGTCACCGGTTCCTTTGGCGATATCGGCTGTTTCAGTTTTTATCCGTCAAAAAATCTCGGTGCATTTGGGGATGGCGGCGCCATTACCACCAACAGCCCGGAACTGGATAAGGCGTTTCGGATGTATCGGTTTTACGGCAGTGAAAAGCGCTATTACAATAAGGTTGTGGGCACCAATTCCCGGTTGGACGAAATCCAGGCTGGGTTGCTTAATGTGAAGCTGAATTATCTAGACGAGCTCAATGCTGACCGCAACCGGGTTTGCGCGGTATATCTTAACAAGATGAACAACCCGGTGATTCAGCTGCCCAAACTGCGGGATCATGCTACCACCGTCTGGCATCAGTTTGTCATTACCACCCCCTATCGGGACGAATTGAAGGATTATCTGGAGGCAGCGGGGATTGGCAGTATTATTCATTATCCGATTCCACCTCATTTGTCGGAAGCTTATGCTTACCTGAAGATTGGCAGGGGCAGTCTGCCGATTACCGAAAAACTGGCGGACGAGGTGCTTTCTTTGCCATTATTCTATGGGATGACCGATGGGGAAATAGACACTGTTGTTCAGGCAATCAATAACTTTGTGCCCAAGGCACTGGAGCAATAAGATGACCGCAAACAAAAAAAAATGGGACAAAATAATTATCGGCGCCGGTCTTTACGGTCTGTACGCCGCCAAGACCTGCGGCGAACGGGGCGAGCGGGTGCTGGTGCTGGAATGGGAGGATGCGCCCTTTAAACGCGCCACCTATATCAATCAGGCCCGAGTCCATATGGGTTATCACTACCCCCGGTCTTATGCCACGGCGATCAAATCGGCCCATTATTTCAATCGGTTTATCAAGGACTATGATTTCTGCATTCACAGTGAATTTGAGCAAGTTTACGCCACCAGCGGCAGCTTCAGCTGGACCAACCGGGAACAGTTTACCCAGTTTTGTCAGGCGGCTGAAATTCCCTGTGAAGAATTGATACCCGAGAAATATTTTAAAAAGGGTCTTTGTGACGGCGCCTATCTGACCAAAGAGTATACCTACGACGCCGGGATTCTGGGTCAGTTTTTTATCGACGCATTGGAAAAGATGTCGAATGTTGAAATCAACTATGGGGTCAGACTTCAGACCATCGAAAAGGGCAGTGATGTTTATGCCTTAACCCTGGCAAGCGGCGAGGTTGTGGAAACCGGTTTTCTCTTGAATGCCACCTATGGATCAACCAATCAGATTCTCGATCTGGCGGGTTATGATCCTTTTAAAATAAAGTATGAGCTGTGTGAAATCATTCTCTGTAAGCCCCAAAATAAGCTGCTGGATGTGGGGATTACCGTCATGGACGGGCCTTTTTTTTCGGTGATGCCCTTTGGCAAAACGGGAAATCATTCCCTGACTTCGGTGACCTTTACCCCTCATTTATCGTCCTTTGACAGCCTGCCCCAATTCAGCTGTCAGGAAAAGAGTCAGGGCTATTGTAGCCCCAAACAACTGGGAAACTGCAATGATTGCATTGCCAAGCCGCAATCGGCCTGGCCCTATATGTCCAATATGGCGGAGAAATATTTAAAGGAAGAGTATGGCTTCAGCTATGCCGGATCGCTGTTTTCCATGAAACCGATTCTTAAGGCATCGGAAGTGGATGACTCCCGGCCGACAGTGGTTCGAAAGGTCAGCGAAAAACCAACCTTTGTTTCGGTTTTGTCCGGGAAAATAAATACGGTTTACGATTTGGATGAGGTATTGAAAAATGACTGAACAACAAGTTAATAAAGTGGCAGCTCAGGATAAGGAAAAGAACTTTGTCTCGGCGGTCATCTATATTTATAATGATGAAGATCGAATCAGGGATTTTCTGGGAAAAATCAATGACGTTTTAAACGCCAATTTTGAACACTATCAGATTATCTGTGTCAATGACGCCTCGGACGATAACAGCCTGGCGATGATCCGGGAAATGGGAAAAACCGTCAAAGGTACAGTCATCAATATCGTCAATATGAGCTTTTACCAAGGGGTTGAGCTTTCCATGAATGCCGGGATCGATCTTTCCATCGGCGATTTTGTCTTTGAGTTTGACAACATGGTGATGGATTATGATCCGAAGCTGATGATGGAAGTCTATAATCACAGCTTAACCGGTTATGACATTGTTAATGCTGCACCGAAAAGACCGGGACGCAAAACCTCGTGGCTGTTTTACGCGGTGTTTAACCGTTATTCCCACAGCCCAAATCCCCTGAGAACCGAAAATTTTCGGGTGCTGTCACGGCGGGCGATTAACCGGGTTCATTCGATGAGCAAAACAATTCCCTATCGGAAGGCGGTTTATGCCAACTGCGGTTTAAAAATTGATACCATCGAATATAACAATGATTTATCCTGTACCAAAGCTTATAATACCGAAACAAAAAATCAGCGTAAAGAAATGGCGACCGACTCACTGATTTTATTTACCAATGTTGCTTATAAAATAACCATTGCGGCCGCTGTCTTTATGATGATGGCAACCTTTGGCATCGGGATTTATACCCTGCTTAGCTATGTTTATGAAGATGTGGTTTCCGGCTATACCTCGATGATGTTGGTCAT
>JAKLQL010000001.1 GCA_022013395.1 Acetobacterium sp. | reverse complement strand
TGATTCAAATTTTCAGGTTAACTCTGACTGAGATCTAACTCCTCATAAGGACTTTTCTGATGATCTCCAATTCCTTTTTCCTTTCGTAATTTGTCGATTTTTCGATTCATGGCTTTTGCCATCAGCCAGTAAACCATTCCAGGCATTTTTAGCTGGGCTTCATCATACAACGATGCTGGAGAGCTTTCTTCCTTTGCTAAGTGCTCCATAAAAAGGCTAAAACATTTCTCAACTTTTTTCCCATTGATGAGCTTATCCAGCGGTTGGCCATTTAACATGGCTCCCATTCCAATGACAAATCCTCCTTTGTAACTGAGGTTATTTTCCTGGGCAAAGAGTTTCAGCATTTTAAGACCCGATTCATGGGTATGAACATATGGCATTCCACCTTGGATGATGCCATAAAGGTTTTGACCATGAAGCACTTCATTATCCTTTTGGAGTTCCTCCAAAAGATAAACGGTATCTGCCGGATAGGTATCAATGTAACAAGGACCCACCATCAGGATTGTCTGAGATTCTTTGATGGCCTCAAATAATGGTTTCAGATCTTTTAGATTCGGGTATAAATGGAAAATTTCCACCAAATAATTTTGCTCAATCAAATAATTTTGGCAACGATTGGTCAGCATCCTACTGGTTCCTTTTTTTCTGGGACTGAGATTAATAATAACTGCCTTTTTCATTAGCTCAACTCCTCAATAATCGCTTCAAGACAACCTTCCCAGTTGCTATTATCAACCACATAAGCCCTTCCTTTTATATTCATAATTTTGATATTTTCTGCAACTAGATTTTGAAAAACTTCTTTTTCACCATCTAACCAATTAGCTTTAACGCCAACCGCAACAAAGGTATTAATATTTCCAATTTTTCCTTTTACCAGTTCGCCATTTTTTTTGTAATAGTGTCGATCACCAATGACCGCACACTTATCAAAAACACGTTTTGTTTTGAAAGAATAGCTTCCCCATTTAACTGGGGTGATCATTACCATTACATCAGTATGAACCAATTTGGAGAAAATCATATCCGCATCATCCCGATTGATGCATTTTCCATAAGTTTTGTCGGTACATCCACCACAGCTGTAACAAGGACCTACATTTATATCTGCAACAGAAATGAACTCCGTCGAGATATTTTTATTTTTTAAGCTTTCATACAGTTTTTCCCCAACTTTCTGGTTGGTATGATCTGATAATATCGTAATCATTTTTCCCTCTTTTCATGATTTATTTATACTGTCTGAACAAATAATAAAATCGATTCTTCAAAAGGTAATATATTACATATTTTTATTTGTGTCAATACCTTCTTTATCAATTTGTAACATAACGCTCGCCCACCTTAATAAATTTTCTCAAGTATTTTTAGAGTTTAAATTTTATTTTTCTTATAAAATCATAAATCGATCAGTTTTTATAATTTTCAGTTTTAATCCCCTCCGAAGTATGATAGGATATTATTAGATTAGTACAAAGGTAAAAGGAGAATGCAATGTACGAAAAAGGTATCCAAACAAGAAATCATCTTTATCAAATTTCTAAAAAACTCTTTTATGAAAATGGTTATGAAAATACCAAAATCAAAGATATTGTAACTGTTGCTGATACACCAATTGGACTTTTCACCTATTACTTTAAAACAAAAGATAATGTCGTACACGAAATATATTCTGATTATTATCAACAGATCGACAATTGTATTACAGAATTAACCATCGATGGACTTGAAAACTCGATCCTTCGTCACGCTACATTAAGCTGGATTTATTTTAACCGGATCCTCAATAATGAAAACAACCGACGCTTTTACTATGAGATTCTAAAAAAAGCTTCAAACTATCGAATTGCTGGCGATTTTATCCGCAACACATACTGTCGATACATTGAAGATTATAATCTTGTGATCAGTGAAAGAGAATTTGATAATATGCTTTACATCGATTTTGGCGGACGCCGAGAGTACTTCCTTAATTATTTTGAAAAACCCCTCAATGATTCGGTGGATGAGCTGGTGTTTTTACTCAATGGTATTCTGCCACGAATGCTTGGTATTGATCAACATGCTGTTACCACACTTATTTATAAAGGTCTTCAAATCGCCAAAACCATAGACTGTGATACTATTCATTTTCTTTGCGAATAATTTTGTAGCAGCACAAAAAGAGACTGTTCAAAACCGGATTTCAACCGGCTTTGAACAGCCTCTTTTTTCTATCAGTCTTTAATTCTAGAACTGTTTTAAGCTTTTTTAGCAGCTTTATCATTTTCCATATCTTTTAATTTTCTTGATAGGATGACAAACGCAATCAATCCAAATATCATGACCAGTGCCGGGTATAAACAAAAACCATTTTTAATGCCCTGAATCAGTTCCGGTGTGGGTGTCATATCGGCTACATAACTAGCAGATGCCAAGGCCGTTGTGATAATAACGCTTTTGATGAAATTTCCGACTTTAATTGGGGTTGTCAAAAGTGCCATGATGAAACCACGAACGTTTTTTCCAGTTCGCCACTCCCCGTAATCAACACAGGTAGCGTACATAGCGACAACTAGAGCATCTGGCAAACCGTAACCGATAAAAGAAACAAGCATCACAATTTTGAAGGCGGTTGCCGACATTGGAACCAGCCAGGTAATCAGCAAGCCGGCAATAAAGATACATAGTGCCCCAACATAAGCTTTACGGGGCCCGAAAATTTTTGAGATGGTTGTCGCCAGTGTTGCAGAAACCAGCATTACGACTGTCAGACCAGTCATGAAAATCGCCATTCCCGGAAGATCATTGAGAACATATTTAAAATAGTAAAATGCCAAGCCAAGAACAACGAACTTGCCAACATACCGACCGAGATCAATTAACAGCAAACCGATTAGAGGCGGATTGTGAAGCAATTCTTGAAGTATTTCAGGAATTGACATGCTTTCTTTTTTCTGGGTTACCGGCACCGTTCCACGAAACGCATATTCTTTTGTCAGAAAGAAAAAGGTCCAATAACACAAAACCATAATTAACGCAACCGCGATAACAACAGTAGTATAACCCATTGCCGGATCATTATAAGCTTTGCTGATCGCTTGAATGGCTTTGACACCGACATATGAGAAAGTTAGCGAACCAAGCGCATTAAATATCCCCCTATTGGCTGACATTTTAACACGTTCATCGACGTTATCCGATAATGCACTATTCATTGCGATATGTGCCGAATAGTAAACATCAAATACCAGATGACCGATGATAAACCCAATACATGCCGTGATGGCATTTGTCATGGAACTTCCTATTTTCAAAAATTGCAGGATATAGAGCATTGCAGCGACTGGTGGACCAATCAACAACCAAGACCGAAATTTCCCCCACTTAAGATTACTTTTCTGAAGGATGATCCCAGCCACTGGAACCCAGATCAGATCAAAGATACTGGTGATCATGAGGACTGAACCTGCCAGTGCAACCGGCATCTTGACAGCATCAGTCAAGAATGCAGAAAAAAACATGAGTTCTACATAGATAAAAATCTGAAACCCAAACGACGGTAAACCATATAGATAGATGACTCTCTTCTTTAATTTTTCAGCCATTTTTGATTCCTTTCTAATTTCATTCGATTGTTTTCTGATAAACATCAAATACAAATTAAGACAATTTGCTAGTTTGTAATAAACAGTTAAATTATTTAGAATAATGATTGCTTGAAATCGTTTTCTTTTCATTTTAAATATAAGCTCAATTAGTAGCGTTGTGGATGTTTTAATCAGCAATTCATAAAGACTTACATCCACGTCTACTTGTGAAACGTCCAAAAACAGCCAGAAGTATTTCAAAAATCTCATCAGATAATTTTTTGATAAACTCCAACT
>JAKLQL010000255.1 GCA_022013395.1 Acetobacterium sp. | reverse complement strand
TGATTTAGGTTTACTTTTACGAGCCATGACAATCTCCTTTTTAATGACGTTGTACTGTTCTATTTTTTATAAATGGCCTTGGAGCATTTATAAAAAATAGAAATCTTATGTATAAAAAACAAATGACCGAAGCCATTTGTCTTTTATACATTTCAATTTTTAATCTTGGGTTAAAATAGGATCTTTTGAATATCCTTATGTGGAGAAGCTATAACCGAATAACTCGTAATGAGGTTCGATTCTGCCATCTCGTTTTGAGCTGTTTGAATAGCCATTTTAACAGAAGATATTTCTCCAGTGATCAATACAAAGCCTTTACCACCCAAGCCTCTTGCAATTCGAATTTCAAGGAGTTCTACGTTTGATGCTTTCGCACAAATATCTCCGATCAAAATTGAAGAAATTGCATTAATCGTTTCAACAATACCAAGAGATTTCACATCGCCAATTTCGCCTGCACCTAACATGGCCGGTAAAACATCGGGGTGAATATTTGGTATAACGTGTGACTCTAACATATGGATACCACCCACATGTGCCCCATTCTTTATTGACGCTTCGACGGCGCCCACATCTCCTGCAATAATACTGACGTATTTTCCTGGACATAAGGGTGATGCCATCAGCAGCTCAACATTTCCGGATTTCAGCATTTCATCAGTGGATTCTATACCAACTGGAATGCTCTTAAATTCCATAAAACCAACTGCTTTTTTCAAAATACCACTTCTTTCTATACTGTGAATTAATTATGTTATAAAACCAAAATAAATTAGTTTTAGAACATTGCAGGTATAATTAGACCTGCTAAAAGTATAAAGTTGAGGAACTATGTGATAGCGATTGTACAAGCCGGAGGGTCAATATGGGTATCACAATGACTGTTAACAGACATGATAAATGTTTCCCCCAGGAATGCTGTAAAGACACCAGTAACCAAACCACCTATGATTGCTGCAAAAGGATTTAAAGTTGCTGCAAAAAGTAACATTGCGGTTGTTCCTGCTGGTAATACAATATGATGCCATCCTTCGAATGCATGTCCACACATAATGAGGATCAAAGAAATAGCTGCTACTGCAAAACCAATTAAATGAACCATAGAGAAT
>JAKLQL010000254.1 GCA_022013395.1 Acetobacterium sp. | reverse complement strand
TCAAGACATCCTCAATCATCAGGGTTTCAATGGAATAACAGCTTACCTGAATTTTGTTCTCCTGGAGCATGTCAGCAATCCGGGTTGCTACCCACCAGGTATTGCCGGTTCCGCTGAAGTAATAAATGACATAATTTTTCAAATGATACCTCCCTGATTTAAAGTCCTTGTGTATACCATTACAATACCAGTTTGTCAGGTCAGGGTCAATGAAAATTGATGAAGACGGATTGTTTACGAGTAAAATAGGAGTCAATGGGTTTTCATTTAGATTGACTCTAATATAACTTGTTTATTTTTGAAGATAGTGCTATCATAAAAATAAGAATTTCGTTACAAAACAGTAGAGTAGCTTACAGTATTTTATCAAATGACTAATTCTAATAACCCATGAAAGGAGGGAAATGCTATTTTTATTGCAAGACAACCGATTTTTAATACTGAATTGAAGGTTTACGGGTATGAATTGCTTTTTCGGTTAAACAGTCAATCATCACAATTTGGCGGAGTATCCTCCCATGGTGCCACAGCTGCGGTTATTACCGGTTTATATGAATCAGGTTTGGAAAATATCGTTGAAGACAAGTTTGCATTCATTAATTTTGATGAGATATTCATCCATTCCAATGCCCTGGAATTAATCGAGCCGGATCGCATGGTGGTGGAAATGCTTGAAAAAATTAAAATCGATCAAAACTTACTGGAACGCTTGACGGATATTAAAGCGAAGGGTTATAAAATTGCGTTGGACGATTTTGAAGAATCCTATCAAACCTATCCCTTGAGTCCCTTGGCAGATATTATCAAATATGACCTGATCGTCACACCGTTGGACACCATCGTTGCAGACACGGCGGTGGCCATTGCCCAGGGAAAAGTACTTTTAGCCGAAAAGGTGGAAACGCATGATGAGTTTGTCAAAGCCAAAGAAATGGGATTCACCCTATTTCAGGGCTATTTTTTCAGTAAACCCAGCATCGCCGGACAATCCTGCAGTAAAGCTCCAACGAAACTGCAATACTTCCGTTTGATCACGGAAATTAAGAAAGAAGATCCATCCTATGAGGTGCTGGCTGAAATGATCCAGCAGGATGTCACCTTGTCTTATCGGGTTATTCGCATGGCCAGTGTCAGGTCTGGAAACGATCTGGTGAGTTCGATTAAATATGCGCTGGCCTATATGGGACTCAACGAAATCGAACGGTGGCTAAATATTCTAATGCTTCAGGATTTAGGAAAGGAAAAACCAGGGGAGCTGATGAAAATATCTGTCATTCGCAGTCGTTTTGCTGAAAAACTGGCCAATCGCGCCAGTTTGGGTACAAACTATCAGCATGCGGCATCCATTATGGGGCTGTTTAGCACCCTTGATGGCATATTAGATCAATCCATGGAAGAAGCCCTGACGGGAATTGCGTTGCCGGCATCCATATCTGATGCCTTACTCCATCATACCGGTAGCCTTTATCCGATTTACGAATTAATGCTGGCTTATGAAAAAGGCGAGTGGCTAGTAACCGATCAGTATGCTGAGTATTTGAACATTGATCCTTTTTCGTTGTATCGGGATTACCGGGAAGCGATTCAATGGGCAAATCATGTTATTTCTGATATGTCCTGAAATAATGTTAAATGAGATTAAACACATGGCAAAAGAATATTTTGGCCATGTGTTTTTTTGGGGTCAGTGAAGTGCAGATCACTTTTTAATTATCGATTAACATCCATAAAAAAAGATTTGAGTTAATAAATAACTTGTATTTAATGAAACAAAATGATATCATTATACTATTGTAACTTGGAATTGCGCTTGACGAAAAGAGCATAAATAATTATCCAGGAGGCCCCTATGTTTATTGCAAGACAACCGATTTTTAATGATCAACTGGAAGTATTCGGATATGAGTTGCTCTTCCGGCTTAATCGTCACTCGACGCAATTTGGTGGAGTTTCTTCTCAGGGTGCTACAGCCATGGTGATAACCGGTTTATTTGAATCTGGTCTTGAAAACCTCATTGATGACAAAATCGCCTTTATCAATTTTGATGAGATCTTTATTCATTCTGACGCTCTGGAATTAATTAAACCCCATCGCATGATTGTTGAAATGCTGGAAGATATCAATGTCGACCACACCTTGGTGAGTCGCCTAACCGACATCAAAGATATGGGCTATAGTATTGCTTTAGATGATTTTGCCCAAACCTATCAAACCTATCCACTAACCCCACTGGCAGATATCATAAAATATGATTTGCTGGTAACCCCATTGGAAACCATTGCAGCAGATATTAAAACCGGCCTGGCCCAGGGAAAAACGCTGCTGGCCGAAAAAGTGGAAACCTTGGACGAGTTTTTGAAAGCCAAAGAAATGGGATTCACTCTGTTTCAGGGCTATTTTTTCAGCAAACCGAGGATCGCCGGGCGATCTTTAAACTTGCCACCATCCCAGATTCAGTATCTTCGTCTGGTGACAGAAATCAATCAGGATGAACCATCGTTTAAGTGCCTGGCAAACCTCATCGAGCAGGATGTCACCTTATCCTATCGGCTGCTGCGGCTGGCCAGTTTTCGGGCAGGCAGTGAGACGATTTGTTCGGTTAAATTTGCGCTTAGTTATATCGGTCTGAAAGAATTTGAACGCTGGATCAGTATTTTAATGATCCATGATTTAGGTCGAAACAAGCCCGCGGAACTGATTAAAATATCGCTAATCCGCACCCGCTTTGCCGAATCGCTGGCGAAACGGGCGGGAATGATCCAACAGGAACACGAATCCGCTCTGATGGGTCTCTTCAGTATTCTGGATGCCTTGCTGGATCAGCCAATGCATGAAGTTCTGGCTGAGATCGCTCTGCCGCAATCGATTCTGGATGCCCTTATTGACAAAAACGGGCTGCTGTTTCCGATCTATGAATTGATGCTGGCATATGAAAAAGGTGATTGGGCTGTGGTTGAAGCCAATTCCGAAACCCTCAAAATAGAAGAGTTTTATATCTATCATGATTATCGGGAAGCCATTCGCTGGGCTAATAACGTCATTGATAATATTGCCTGAAATAACATTGCCCCAAAGGACGTTGAGATCGTTTCCAGTCAGGATTTTTGACTGGAAACGATTTTTTTGTACTTAATTGGAACCTCGGTAATTATTGTTTGCGTGATTTCGATAATAATAAAAAATATGTTGGCACACAAAACGCCACATCTTGTAATCATTTGGAACTTCGTTATAATGAAAGTAGGCGTGAATAAATGGGGAGTGACTGCGTCGGTTATCCTTGTGAAATAGCACACTTAATTTACAAACGCATTCGTTAACAATACATTCCAATAGGAGACGGCGATGTCATTATTGAGCAGAAAAATAGAAGAACTCATTGAAGAAAGCGGTGTAACCGTTCAATCCCTTGCCGAAATAGGGAAAATCAATCGAACGACCTTGCAGCGGGTCAAATCTGGGGAAAGGCTACCCTCGAAAACATTTTTTACGAATATGTGTAACGCGTTGCGACTTTCGCTCACTGAAGCAGAAGAATTAGAAACCCTGTTAGAAATGAGCCAAGTCGGTGAGCGGATTTATCATAATCGTCAAAAAATCATTGAACTCATAGAAACCATTTCTGAACTAACCGAATATAAAATTCCCTTTTCAAAAGAAGCAAGCCCCAAAAGGGGCTGGGCTCCAGTCAGGAATAACATTGAAAAAATTCAGATCATTACAGGTAACGGCGCCGTTTTAAAAATGGTCGAAAATACGATCGACCGGGAACTTTTTGGTTCCGATCATCCTCATGTGCGGATGGCTATTCCCGCCACTTGCGATGCGATTTACCGTCATATTTTTCAGCAAATGTTGGGGAATAAAAAACAGCTGATTTTACAGGATGTGTTGAATCTTGTCAAAGAATGCGATGAAACAACGGTTGATCAGGGCCTCGGGGTCCTAAAATATTTGATTTCACTGTCTATTTTGGATAACGTCACCTATCAGTCCAATTTTTACTATCAGTCCATTGACGAAAATGGAGAAATCAATGTTCTTTTTCCCTATTTTATCCTCACCTCGGAACAAGTCATTACGTTATCCCAGGATTTCTCCAAAGCGATTCTCTATCAGGATGCCGACTTATATCGCCTTTATCAAATGGAATTTGTAAAACTCTGTCAGCAAACAGAACCATTTATTGAAGAAAGCCGGGATTTGTTGACCATTTATTCACTGGACCAAACCTATCGCATCCGCCAGGTAGTGGAACCACTGCCATGTTTTGCCTATTATGCGACGCCGGAAATGGTGGGGGATAAAATCAGAAAAGATTTTCCCGATTATGAGCTCCTGCGGGATGCCACCATCCGCTTCTATGATTACTTTAAAAAAGAAAACCGCTCGATGATCAATGTTTTTTCGTTGACAAATCTAAAGCAATTCATGGTCGACGGCAACATGTATTTTCCAGTCGAAGTATGTGACCCTTTT
>JAKLQL010000253.1 GCA_022013395.1 Acetobacterium sp. | reverse complement strand
TTTTTATAATCAATTAAACCATCATCCCAGACGAACCTTTCATCGAAATGTGCGAATTGAATGAATAATTGTTATATAAAAACCCGTAAGTCTCAATAAAATTTAATTAAAAGTCGATGTAGCCGGTTCCGACACTGGATCCATCAATAAATACTTCATATGTTTCTCGACTATTGCCTTCAACATTGACAGAGAAGACGTCATCTGACATATTTGTACCTTCATAGATCACCTTGTCACTTTTGTCGGTGGCTGATAAAATAACCTTAACCTTAACCGATTTTGCCGGTGTTGTTTGAATATATTCACTTAAATCAATGGTTAATTTCTGGGTAGATATTTTCCCGCTGCTGACGACAATGGCCACTTCTGACCCTTTGGCAACTTGATTCCCATCAGTGGGGGATTGTCTCATTACCATACCCTTCGCATAATCGGTACTGGCTTCATTGGTGACAGCTCCAACCGTCAGACCGGCATTCTTAATCGTGCTTTTTGCATCTGTTTCAGTTTGTCCAACCACACTCGGAACAGTAATGAGATCCTCACCCTTGCTGACATAGATTGTTACCTTTGTTCCTTCATTAGCAGTTGTCGCTCCGTTAGGGTTCATTTGAAAGACGATATCCGCATTGTAGTTACTGTTATACTCTCGTTTGATTTCACCCACAACGAAGTTAGCTGTTTCGATGGCTTTGACTGCATCTGCTTCGCTCATGCCGATAACCGAAGGAATTGTTCCGGTTTTAACACCCTTACTGACTGTTACCTTGACAGTTTTCCCACTTTGCAGTTCTTTACCGTTTTCTGGATTTTGAGTGATGATTAACCCCGCTGCAACATCAGCATTATAAACTTCTTTTTCAACTTCCAGAACCAAATCCAGTTTTTCCAAGGTTGTCTTGGCTTCGGCCGTCGTTTTTCCTTTAATATCCGGCACTTCAACCGTTTTTCCTGAAAAGAAAGCATAAGCCATGATACCCATTGCCACCACTGCTACTGCAACAAATACGGCAATTAGAATAATCTTGCGTTTCTTTTTTCGGGCAGCGGTTTCCTTAGGGGTTTCATAATAATACTCGTCATCATCCTCATCTTCTTCAGGATGCACTGTTGCGTGACTCCCGGTATTTTCAACATGAAAAAGGCCTTCGCGCATAATGTGGGTGTCATTACCCAAATGGTTTCCTTCGCCAGCGCCGAAACTTGAATTCTCAAGAACCGCTTCAAGATCTTCCATCAGTTCATCTGTATTTTGATACCGTTCATCTGGTTTCTTCTGTGTCAATTTGATAACGATCTGATTAACCCGTTCAGGAATTTTAGGTTCCAACATTTTTGGCGGAACGATCTCTTCCTGGATATGTTTAATGGCAATGGTTACCGTGTTTTCTTCATCAAAAGGTAGTTTTCCTGTCAACAGTTCATAGTATAAAATCCCCAGAGAATAGAGATCTGAACGTTCATCCACAAATCCGCCCTTGGCCTGTTCAGGTGAAATATAATGGACCGAACCCATGGTTTGATTGGTCATCGTGACGGTTGAACTGGTGATCGCCCGGGCAATCCCGAAATCAGCTACCTTGGGAACAAGATCCCTGGTTAATAAAATATTATGGGGTTTAATATCCCGATGGATAATTTTATTCTCATGGGCACAGCGTAAGGCATTGGATATATCCATCACAAAACGCGTTGCTTCGGTATAATCCAAGCGTCCTTTTCGCATTAAATACTGTTTTAGGGTAATGCCATCAACATATTCCATAATAATGTAGTAGATATTATCCTGGACGCCAACATCATAAACACCGACGATATTCGGATGGGATAAACAGGCAACTGCCTGGGATTCTCGATCGAATTTTTTTATAAACTGCTCATTTTCGGTGTATTCTTCGCGAAGTACTTTCACTGCAACATAACGATTCAGTTTTAAATCCCGTGCTTTATAAACATAGGCCATTCCGCCTCGTCCAATCAGCTCTACAATTTCATAACGTTTTCCCAATGTTCTACTGAGCATCTGGCACTCCTTCCAAAGGTTTGAATAGCACGACAGTGATATTGTCTTTGCCTCCGTTTATGTTGGCCAGGTCGATGAGTTTTTTGGCTGCATCTTCCAGGCTATTTTCCATTATTATTGTCTTCATATCCTGGTCGCAAACCATATTAAAAAGACCATCCGAACAGATCAAATAGACCGCGTCGGGATTTATTTCATAGCGATAAAAATCCACATTTACTGAATTATCAGTTCCCAGAGCCCGGGTAATCACATTCTTTTGCGGATGTATTTCCGCCTCTTCCTGAGTTATTTTTCCTTCGTCGACTAAGATCTGAACCAGTGAATGATCTTTTGTCAGGCGGATAATCTCATCACTTGTGATGCAATAGGTGCGGCTGTCGCCAACATGACAAATACATAAATAGTTCCCGTCAACAATACACATGGTTAAGGTGGTTGCCATGCCCAAACGTGCAGGCTCATCGTCACCGATTTTTTTCAGCTCCAAATTGATCGATTTCACAAAGGACATCATTTCTTCGGGATCAAAATAGTTGCGAATTCCAGATAGGTTATTTTTAATAAAATCCACCGCAGTTTTGCTTGCTATTTCCCCACTCCGGTGGCCTCCCAAACCATCTGCCACTGCAAAAACATAAGAAATACGATCAACGTTTTTTATGGTTGCTGCCAAGTAGGCATCTTGATTTACCTTTCTTAGTGATCCAACATTGGATCCATAGGCACATTTCATACACTCACCTTATCCTCATATCTTTTTTTTCGAAGCTGACCACATGCGGCATCAATTTCTCTCCCCATTTTACGTCTCAACGTAACATTTATTCCCTGTTTTTCCAGTTCGGCCAGAAAATAACCCAATCGGCTACTTTCTTTGTAGTCAGTTTCCTGAACCTCATTTAAACCAATCAGATTTAAATGGTTTTGACTTCCTTTTAAAAGTTTTATTAATCCGGCAATATCTTCATCCCGATCATTGTAGCCTTCGATCAATGCGTATTCGTAGGTAATGCGCCGGCCAGTCTTATTAAAATAAGCTTTGCATGATTCCATCAATGGTTCCAGATCGTATTGCTTGGCAATGGGCATTAACAATCTACGGCGATCGGCAAAGGCCGAATGCAACGAAATCGCAAGGTTTATCTGCAGATTTTCATCTGCTAACGCTTCAATTCCCGGAATAATGCCACATGTGGAAAGACTTATTTTTCGCTGTCCGATTCCAAAACCGGTATTGGCGATTCGAATAAATTTAATTACTTCGTGATAGTTTTCCAGTGGTTCACCAATACCCATGATCACAATATTTGAAATGCGCAGTTTTTCTTCTTTTTCTGCTAAATATATTTGATCTAAAATTTCAGCGGCGCTTAAATCTCTTATTTTGCCGCCTCTTGTGGAGGCACAGAATTTGCACCCCATATTACATCCAACCTGTGTTGACACACATAAAGAAGCACCATGATCATAGTGCATTAACACAGCTTCAATGTACTGACCATCATAAAGCTCAATCAAATATTTCTTCGTACCATCGTACTGGTC
Source organism: Acetobacterium sp. (assembly GCA_022013395.1). Classification (GTDB taxonomy): domain Bacteria; phylum Bacillota; class Clostridia; order Eubacteriales; family Eubacteriaceae; genus Acetobacterium. Next base: position 90 of record JAKLQL010000253.1, on the reverse strand, counting down.
TTTTTGGACCTCTTCAATTCTACCGTGCGTTAATTCAAAATTATTCATCAACCTTTCTCTTAACTGACTGGAAAAATTGGTCATTTCTTT
>JAKLQL010000252.1 GCA_022013395.1 Acetobacterium sp. | reverse complement strand
TTTCCAATACCAGAGCAAAATGACTTTTATGATATCTACATCCTTATGATGTTAAACAATGGATTTCGATAAGTCAGAATTGAAAAAAGCTATTTGTGGAAGAAAGCTGAGGAAAGAAAGAGTACAATTTATGTTGAAGATTATGAGAAGTATCTAAACGATGTTTCCGAAAGTAAAGATGTGCTTAATATCTGAAATTCATACAGAGTGAAATACAACTATGCCAAAGACATTGAATTTGAAAGCATTATTAAAATCATAAGATATGTACTGGCAGGATAAGTATTGTCATCTTACGAGTGATGATATTCTGAAGAAATATAAAGACAACAATGCACAATTTATGCACATCAGGAATAAATTAAACTAAATTTAGAATTTATTATAATTAATATAATGGCGGTTTCTAAAATTACAATAGCTTTTAAGATACTAAAATAAAACCATGTAATTCAATTCGTAATCAGTAGGTCGGGGGTTCGATTCCCCCCGCTAGCTCCAGTAAATGAATAATTTTTTTAAAAGAATGGCTTTAATTAGCGGTTCTTTTTTTATTTTTTGATTTTAGTCTCCACCTAAAGTATGACCAACTGTGAAAAATAAAAGTGGTCTTTTTAACTTGAAAGAATAAATGTTAAGTTGTATAATAGAGTAAATATATACGCTTGCGAATTTAAAAGAGGTGATATTAACGATGGACTGCGAAAAATACAAAAAAGTATTTGATGAAAACAATGGTATTGTAAAGCTATCCGATTTTACCGATGCGGGATATCACAATACGGTCATTGATCGATTGATCAGAGAAGGAAAAGTAATCAAGCTACGAGCTGGATTCTATGAATGGCAATCTGAGGATGTCATATCCGATGCTGTCATTATCAATAAACTTTATCCTGATGCAATTATCTGTATGGATTCGGCACTCTATTTTTATGATTATACGGAGAGAGCGCCTGGTGCTTTCGTCAAGTGAAAAATGGTCCAGATTTTTATTTCAAAAGTGGTCCACTAGTTGGTGCTCTTTAGCCAGGCGATGGTATCCTCCATCCGATAACTGATCTCACGGGAAAAGTCCATGATATGTGCCCGATGGGCAAGGCGATCAATGATTGCACCAGTTAGCATGGTGTCTTTAAATATTTCTTCCCATCGCTCAAAGGCCAGGTTGGTGGTAATGATAATCGAACCTTTATCGTTTCGATTGGATAATAAATTAAAGAGAATCTCACAGCCGTCTTTATCAAATGAAACATATCCCAGTTCATCTAAAACGACCAGATCATATTTCTCGAAGTTCCGTTTGTAATTGCTGACCTGATTCAAACTCATGGCTTCCCGGAGTTCGATAATCAGATTGGGGATCGAAATAAACAGAACACTTTTACTGGCCATACAGGCTTTAATGCCAAGAGCAACTGCATAGTGGCTTTTTCCGCAGCCGGGTGTTCCCATCAAAATAATATTTTCTTTGTGGTCAATGAATTTCAGGGTTTCAAGGCTTTCAAATTTATGGCGAACTTCTGGAGGATATTTGGATTTGTCAAAATCCTCCAGATATTTCCGATTGGTAAAGCGCGCTTGACGAAGCCTCCGGGCAATCCCGTTTTCTTTCCGCCTTAAAACTTCCCGTTCTAAAAAAAGCATGAGAAATTCCCGATGATCAAGACCAAGATGCCGGGCTTCTTCGATTAAAGCCTCACTATTTTCGCGGATATACGACAATTTCAGTTCCATGGACATTTCTTTCACATTCATCATGATCGTTGTCCTCCCACACATAAATTTTTATATCCAGCAATCAGTTCTCTTGTTTTAATGGCAATAATCTTTTGACTGGGATTGGTATCGATCGGATCCACGCCATCTGTGAAAACATCATAGTCTTTAAAGACTGAAAGTAATTCTTCCATACTTTTATCATGATTTTTGATTAAAATCTCTATGAATCTTTTGGGATTTGTACTAAAATGATTATCGAAGATGGATTTAAGCAGTGGTATGCTTTTTAGAGCCAGTGAGTTTCGAAGGGCCCCTGGTTTCTTCGATAATGAGTGCAGGTAGTGATTGATGTCGATGCTGATCTCATTATCGCCATCTTTCTTTTTATGCTCACAAACAAAGTGCGTATTGGCATAAATTTTAACTACATCGACATAGGATTTAACGGTCACCTTTTTTCCCACCAGATAATCCGGTACGGAATACAACCGGTTTTCTACCTGAACAAAACTGTAGGTATCCACTTTTGGTTCCGACAGTTTACCAAGTTCAAACGGAGGTGGTGCTGGTTGTAGCACTTTGACTTCATCTTTTATGCCGCTTTTTTCATTCATTTTAATCAGTCGGTTTTCCAGATAGAGGCAAGCCTGCTCATAGCTGAAAAACTCGTATTTTTCCGCAAAGACCTGATTTCTGATGATCTTGACACTGCCTTCCACATGCCCTTTTTCATTCCCCTTGAAGCAGTTTGTCACATTAATCCGAAAATCGTAATAATTGGATAGAATTAAAAGATCCGGATTTAATACCTTTTCACTTCTTCCAATAAATTTCGCAACCACATTTCTCATGTTATCATAGACCACTTCTTTGTAGATTCCGCCGGTCATTTTAAAAAATCGCACATGTGAATCCATGAAGACATCTTTCTTCTGATTTTTATACAGATAGGCCCATCTGAAATCTGAAGCCGGTGAGGAAAGAACCGCCAGATGCAACGTCTGAACAGTTCCATCAATGACCAGTTTGACTTCACCAAAATCATACTCCAGGCGGTCTCCAAAATCGTATTGCTGTCGGATAAAGCATTCTTTGTGTTTATCACGCTTTATTCTGATGTGGTTTGAGATGGTTGACTGACTGATAGCAAACCCTTCTTTTAGTACCAGCTGATAGATCTGTTCATTGGTTCGCTTTTGTTTATGGGTACCCAGGATCGCATCCTTCTTTTTTTCAGATGCTAGGATATCATCTAGAAATTCATCCATAGCTTCCGTATATTTTCGGTACTGCCGCTTTGACACATCGTATTTAGGCGGTGCTGCAATCTTTTCCTGAATTTCACGAAGATCACAATCGCCAGTTTCTAATTGGCTCATATCCTTTAAATAATCATTCCAATATTTGCCAATTGTTTTCCTGTTGATTCCCAGCATTTTTTCTAAACTCCGATTCGAATGCCCTTCCTTTTTGAGTCGGATAACTGCGTGTTTGTCCATCAAATTTAACACTCCCTTCACCTCCAAATATGATTATTTCATATTTGGGGATTAATTAAAATAGTGGGCCATTTTTCAACTAAAAATCTGTCAAAAATGGACCACTATTAA
>JAKLQL010000251.1 GCA_022013395.1 Acetobacterium sp. | reverse complement strand
TGAAAAAGTTGGTGCCGAATTACGAACCATGATGTCCTGGATCAAAAAATAATCGAGAGACTGATAAACTACCGTACCGATCAATTGTTAATCTGTTGAATGCGCGCAATTCGTACAGTTGCGAAATCAGTAAATCTGAATTTATTAGAAACTGTCTGCAACTGTTCGCCTTGAGGCACAGGGTCTGCCTTTTGGGTACAACATGCAAACTAAGTGTCGGTATTGCGTTATCCGTTCGACATAAATAAAAAGGCAGAAGTCCTTCTGCCTTTTTTTAAAACACAAAAACGAAAATTAATATAGAAAAACAAACTAATTAGGAGGAGATGCAATGAGCAGAATAGTAAAAATATTTGATACCACCCTTCGAGATGGGGAACAGTCACCGGGTTGCAGTATGAACCTGAAAGAAAAATTAGAGATGGCGAAACAACTCGAACGCTTGAGAATTGATGTCATTGAAGCAGGCTTTGCCATTGCATCTCCTGGTGACTTTGAGTCGGTTCAACTGGTTGCCAATGAAATTAAAAATGCTACCGTGGCCAGCCTGGCCAGGAGCACCGAAAAAGACATTACCACCGCCTATGAAGCCTTAAAAGGAGCGGTTAATCCCCGGATTCATTACTTTTTGGCAACTTCGGATATTCACATGGAGTACAAGTTGCGGATGTCCCCGGAAGCGGTTCTGGAAAAAGCCATTGCGATGGCTAAATTTGCCAGAAACCTTTGCGGCGAGGTTGAATTTTCAGCCGAAGATGCCTCCCGAACCCGACCAGAATTTTTATATCAGGTGCTGGAAGGGGTTATTAATGAAGGTGTTACCATTGTCAATGTGCCGGATACAGTAGGGTATACCACCCCTGGTGAATATTTTAAATTTATTGAAGGGATTCGCAACAACGTGCCAAACATTGACAAGGCGACCATCTCGGTTCATGTTCATGACGATTTGGGACTGGGTGTGGCCAACTCATTAGCGGCCATTCAGGCCGGTGCCGGTCAGGTGGAATGTACGGTTAACGGAATCGGCGAACGGGCTGGTAATGCGGCGCTGGAAGAAATTGTCATGGCACTCAAAACCCGTTATGATGTTTACCAGGTAGATACCAACATCGATACCACTCAGATCTATCGCTCCAGCCGCTTGTTATCTAAGTTGACTGGGGTTCGGGTACAGCCCAATAAAGCCATTGTCGGCGAGAATGCCTTTGCCCACGAGTCTGGTATTCATCAGCATGGCATGATGGCCAATAAGGAAACCTATGAAATCATGACGCCCGAATCGATTGGTTTAAAGGAAAACAAGATGGTGTTGGGAAAACATTCCGGTAAACACGCATTTGTCGATAAACTCGCATCTCTGGGTTATACCTTGAGTGATGATGAGGTCCTGGATTTATTTGATCAGTTCAAGGTATTGGCTGACAAGAAAAAAGTCATTTCTGATAAAGACATTTTAGCATTGGTTGAACAAAAACAATTGGCGATTCCAGAAGTTTATTCCCTCGATCGTTTTGTCATCAGCACCGGGAACACCATTTCGACTGCCGCGACAATTCGCTTAAGAAAAAATGGCAATCTCATCGAAGGCGTATCCTTGGCAGATGGACCGATCTCAGCCGGGTTTAAAGCCATCGGCGAACTGGTTGATTGTGGTGAACTGACCCTGATCGATTATGGGGTGACAGCGGTCACCGATGGCACCGATGCCCAGGGTGAAGCCCAGGTAAAAATTTCGGATGGCACCCATGTGTACCATGGTCGGGGACTGAGCACTGATATCATTGATGCCAGTTTAAAAGCTTATATTGATGCAGTAAACCAGATGCTTTATATACAAGAAACGCAAACAAGCGAAGCTCAGTAAAATCAGTTTAAATCCATAACAAGGGAGGACTTGGGATGTCAGAAAAAATATTAGTTTTTGATTCAACCTTAAGAGATGGAGCCCAGGCGGAGGGGATTTCGTTCTCGGTTGAAGACAAGATCCGAGTAATGGAAACCCTGGATAAAATGGGGGTTGATTATATCGAAGCCGGCAATCCCGGTTCGAACCCGAAAGATATCGAATTTTTTAATCGGATCAAAGGCGTGCAGCTTAACCACGCCAAACTGGTCGCCTTTGGCAGCACCCGCCGCGGGGGCATTGCCGTTGAGGACGATGCCAATTTAAAAGCCATTCTGGAAACCGGGACCCCGGGAGTCGCCATCTTCGGAAAAAGCTGGACCTTCCATATTACCGACATTATTAAAACGACGCTTGAAGAAAACCTCAAAATGATCGAAGAAACCATGGCCTATCTCAAAGCCCAGGGAAAAGATGTCACCTTTGATGCCGAGCACTTCTTTGACGGTTATAAAAATGATCCGGCTTACGCCATCGAAGCCTTACTGGCAGCCCAAGAGGGGGGCGCAGATTGTCTGGCGCTCTGCGATACCAATGGTGGCACCCTGCCCTTTGAAATTCAGGAGATCGTCACCGATGTGCGAAACAAACTGAAAATCCCTCTGGGAATCCACTGCCATAACGATAGCGGGCTGGCTGTGGCTAATTCGCTGATGGCTGTTCACGCCGGTGCCCGGCAGGTTCAGGGAACCTTCCTGGGCTATGGTGAACGCTGTGGCAATGCCAATCTGGCCACGATTATCCCTAATCTCCAATTGAAAATGGGATTCCACTGTCTGGCCGCTGAAGAACTTTCAAAACTCACATCTTCGGCGATCCGAATTGCCGAAATTTCCAATTACGCTCTGACCGGACGAGAACCCTTTGTCGGAAAATCAGCCTTTGCCCATAAGGGCGGCATGCATATCGATGCGGTGATGAAAAATCCGGCGTCCTTTGAACATGTCTCACCAGAAACGGTTGGCAACGAACGACGGATTTTAATGTCCGAGGTTTCCGGTCGCAGCACCATTATTCAGTTAATTAATGAGGTGGATCCAAGTCTGACCAAGAAATCCGAAGAAACCACCCGGGTGATGGATCGCATCAAGGAACTGGAATACCAGGGTTATCAGTTTGAAGGCGCTGAAAGCAGTGTTAAGCTGCTGATCCGTAAGGAACTGGGCTTGCACAAACCCTTCTTTACCCTGGAAGATTTCAAAACCATTGGCGAGCAAACCCACACCAAGGAAGCCCTCAGTTCTTCGGCCGTAGTAAAGATCAATGTCGATGGTCAATCGGAAATCAATGCCGCCGAAGGCGACGGACCGGTTAACGCCCTGGATAAGGCGCTCAGAAAAGCGTTGGAAGTCTTTTATCCCAAAATCAGCGAAGTCCGCCTGACTGACTTCAAGGTGCGCGTCATCGATTCCAAATCGGCCACCGCCTCCAAGGTTCGGGTGCTGATTGAAAGCTCCGACGGCATCGACATCTGGACCAACGTCGGCGTTTCTACCGATATTATCGAAGCCAGTCTGATCGCCCTGATCGACTCCATTGAATATAAGCTCTTAAGCGATGAGGAACGGGGAAAATAATTAACAAAACGACTATATCGGTTCAAGGGGCGAGGGTCTGCCCTTTGGGTATTATCAATCGCCCGCAAACGTAATTCTCACGACATCGTTCTGTTGGCGGGAACTTAAAATAACACATTCAAACTGACAGCAAAGCTTGGGGCAATCACACAATTGCC